>CAZBBS010000081.1:0-11971 GCA_964490145.1 uncultured Enterobacteriaceae bacterium | reverse complement strand
TCAGAACCGGAAGGTATAATTGAACTTAAGGGAGATGTCCGCCACGGTGGACTTGAAGTGATTGTCCTTGTCCGCATCAATCAACCCCCAGTTAAGCACCAGGAAGGCCTGCTGGCCGGCACGGGGAATCCAGTGCAGCCGGCTGTTGATGCCTAGGTTTTCGGAGATATTGTCATACTGGAACAGGTTGCTCCACGACAGTGTTGATGAGAAGGCATACTGCGTATTGAGGCCAAACAGACGCAGGGTAAAGTTGCCATTGGGCAGCTTGATCCGGTTTTCGGTGAACGTCAGCGTGGTGGAGAAATTGCGGTTGGGCCGCCAGGTCACGTTGCCGCTCTTGGAGTAATGGGTACCGTCATAGTATTCCCCACCCTGCAGTTGCAGGCCACCGGACAGACGGCGATGACCGCCCCACATGAAACCCAGGAAGCCCTCGTCCCAGGAATACTTGCCCGCCGGGATGGTGATGCTGCGGGAACCATCAGAGGCACGATAGATCGTGAAAGGCAGCTGCAGGTTTTCCCCGTAGTGAATGTAACGACCGTAGTACGCATCATTGGTATTGGTGAAGGACGTCACACGGAAACCCAGGTTCTCGTTATTCAGCGAACCATCTGACAGATTTTCCGCCCGGTAGCTTTCAAACAGCAGGGCTACTGACCGGAAAAAGTCGGTCGGTGCAAGGAAGTGGCGATAACCGAAGTTCATGTGATGATCCTCGATATCGCTGACATTGACGTAGCCCACCGCCGGGAAGAAGTTCTTTTCCACCCGCTTGTACTGGTACAGCCCCTGCCAGCCCTGAGCATTGGGCAGGAACAGGTTCAGGCCGTAGGAGGCATTGTCATCATTGGCCAGACCCTCGGTTTCAGTCTGCTCGTAATAGGCAGAGGCTTCGATAGTGTTGCCGTAAAAGGCGGTATTGCGATAGCGGATATCAGTACCCACCAGGGTGTTGTCGACATTGGCCTGCGGGTTGCCGTCCGTGAGAATGGCGCCCACCTGGGTACGCGAACCCACATTGAGCACCGTACGGCCAACGAAAATGTTCTGGGAGTCCAGCGTGCCGTAGTCATCCTGGTTGATCACCAGGGAGCCCACGTTCCAGTCGCCAACACGGCCGCTGAGCTTGGCGCCGCCGACAATGTCGAGGATCTCGCCATTGGGCCCTAGGCCAATCTTGCGGGAGAAAAACGGCCGTGCATTCTGTTTTGCCGGCGCCGAAATCGCTGCCGACCCGGTACCCGACACACTGTTGAAACCGCCGGAACCGATCTGGCCGAACTCGAAGATATCCACATCACGCAGGAAGAAGTCACGCTTCTCCGGAAAGAACAGGTTAAAACGGGTCAGGTTGACCTGGCGGTCATCCACCTCGGTAGCAGAAAAATCGGTATTCAGGGTCAGCGAGGCATTGAGCTGGGGGGTGACCTTGTAGAACACATCCAACTGGGGTTCGTAATGATTCTCGGTAAAACCGCCCGGGCCGAACTTGCGGTTGCGACGCAGGGTCATGGAAGGCACGATGTCCAGTCCCACGCCCTGGCGCAGGTTTTCCAGACCGGTACCCGTACCGGCGGTGCTGGGGTTCACTTCCCGGTTATAGGAAGACCAGGCAATGATCTCGTTGCTGCCGCGACGGATGCGGCTGAAGTTCAGACCCCAGGTGGTGGAGCCGGGATTGAAGGACAGTGACTGGAACGGGATGCGGATTTCCGCCGTCCAGCCCTGGTCATTACGCTGACTTCTGGCCTCCCAGATGCCATCCCAGTTGCCCTCAACCTCTATGATGTTCTGGAACAGGCCCTCCCAGCGCACGCCATTGGGATTTACCTCAAAACGGTAGCCGTTGCGGCGATCAAGGTACGGATCAAGAATTACGGCAAAGATATCGTCCGCATCCAGGGACTGCCCCTGCCTAAGCACCCGGTCTCGGATCTGGGCCGGATCAGATTCCACCATGACCGCACCGATATACAAGGCGCTCTCGGTATAAAACACCCGCACCTGGGTGGGCTGGGTCGGCTGCACATATTCCTGCGGGAACACCTGGTGCAGGTCTTCAATCAGGGCGGCCTGGGACCAGACCGACTCATCCAGGGAGCCATTGATGGACACATCCCCGGACAGGTGAGGGATCTGGACGGATTTGGCGCTGCCATTGCCCACCTGGGGCTGGGCCTGAACACCTGCCACGTTGAAAACCAGCAAAATGGCCAGCAGACGCGCAAGTCCGGACAAAAGGGTGTTTTTTTCCTGCTGAAATGTCACTGAAAACAAGGGTGATTCCTCGCGAATACGATCTTTTGGGGCCTTTGTGGGATATCTGCACCGGTTTGGCATTCAGCCCGTGCTTACCCCAAAAATAAAGCGGCGTATTGTAGCGATAAATGGCCGTGTGGTCAGGTAATTTTCAAAAGAAGATCAGGAGGCGGTGTCTGCAGGAACCAGCGGCAACCACATCTGGAAACAGCTGCCTTCCCCGGGTGTACTGGTGACCTCAATCCGTCCGCCCATCAGGTCCACCAGCTGCCGGGTGATGGCCAGTCCCAGACCTATCCCGCCGGCAAACTCGCCATCGCGGCTGCCCTGCACACACGGATCGAAAATCATATTGAGCAACTCCCGGGAAATACTGTCCAGTGATCAGTCCGATCATGCAGCTTCTCTCCCTGCCCCCTGTCCCTTTTCCCTTGTCTCTTGCCTCTTTTGCCCTGCCTCTTGCCTCCTGCCTCCTGCCTCTAGTATCTTCCCCTCCCCGCCCCTGATTTTTATTGAGCACCGATTTCATGTTTGCCCTGGTGGACTGCAACACCTTCTACGCCAGCTGCGAAGCCATCTTCAACCCGGCTGTGCGCGGCAAACCGGTGGTGGTGCTGTCCAACAATGACGGCTGCATCATCTCCCGCAATGCCGAAGCCAAGGCCCTCGGAATTCCCGGCATGCTGCCCTTCTTTCAGGTCCGCAAGCAGGTGGAGGACGGCGGCTGCCATATCTTTTCCAGCAACTATGAACTGTACGGTGATATCTCGGCCCGGGTCATGCGTCTGATGGAACCCTATGCCGTGGAGATGGAGGTGTACTCCATCGACGAGGCCTTCCTGAGCCTGCACTGCGATGACTTTCACGCCCACGGCCACGCCATCAAGGACATGCTCTGGCAGAACATTCGCATGCCGGTGTGCGTCGGGATTGCACCCAGCAAGACCCTGGCCAAGCTGGCCAACCGTGCCGCCAAGAAAATCCCCCGCCTCAATGGTGTTTGTGTACTGGATACACCTGAGAAATGGGAATGGCTGCTGGCCCGCATCAGTCTGGACGATATCTGGGGTATCGGTTCGCGCATCAAAAAGCGCCTGAATGAGATGGGTATATACAATGGCCTGCAGTTGGCCAGAAGCGATGCCAAGTGGCTGCGCCGCCGCTTCAGCGTGGTGCTGGAGAAAACCATCCGCGAGCTCAATGGCGAGTCCTGCCTGCCGCTGGAGCTGAGTCCCGAACCCAAAAAGGAAATCATCTGTTCCCGCAGTTTCAGCTACAAGGTGACCGAATTGCATGAGTTGCAGCAGGCCGTGAGCCTGTATGCCGCCCGCGCCTGCGAAAAGATGCGCAAACAGTGCGGCCTGACCGCCATGCTCTGGGTGTACCTGGAAAGCTTCCAGGACCAGGTGCATTTTCATCGTCAGAAACTGGTCAAGCTGCCCGGTCTGACCAATGACACCCGCGTGATCGCCGAGGCCGGGGCCGACGCCATCGCAGAGATTTTCAAACCCGGCCTGCGTTACAAGAAATGCGGCATTGGTCTTCTGGATCTGCGCACCCGCCAGTTTGAACAACTGGATTTTTATGCACCCCAGCAGTCACAGCAGTCTCGTCAGTTGATGAGCACCATGGACAAAATCAATGAGCGCTTCGGCCGCTACACCATTCAGCTGGCCAATACCGGCATCCAGCCGAAGTGGCTGATGAGCCGCAATTTCAAATCTCCCGCCTATACCACACGCTGGGCGGACATCCCGGTGGTCCGCTGCTAGGCAGGGCTTCAGAAAAGGCCCCTTAATCTGTCCGGGAAAAACTCCTGAACACACCAAAATACTGGGGATTTACCTTAGACACGCGTCACGCTTCGCTATCAAAAACAGGGGAAACTGCTATGATTTACCGGTCTTTTGAAACCGCATGATAAAAACTGTAACCGTATGATGTTTAACCTGAAAAGTAACGTTGACGAGAATCAACTGAAGGTTATCAATGCGGAAAAGACTCGCCTGCTCTACTCCTCTCTTGCCGTATCCCTTTACGCTACTATCGCCGCCTCGGTGTGCTTCAGCGCTGTGCAGTGGGATGTCGTGCCCCATAGCCGGATCATCATCTGGCAAACCCTGATACTGCTGGTAGTCCTGATTCGTGCCACCACGCTGCTGGCTTACCAGAGAGCGCGCCCGGATGACGATCAGATAGAGCGCTGGAAAAAATTTTTCGTTACCGGAACAGCTGCAGCGGGCATTGCCTGGGGGCTAGGCGGCATTTTGCTGTTTCCCGCTCACAACCCTGAACATCAGGTGCTAGTCATTCTGGTCATGCTGGCTATGGCAGCGGGTGCAATGACCAGCCTTGGCATCATACCGTTCATCTTCCTGCTGTTCGTAACCCCAACCATGCTTCCTGTGCTGCCGGTCTACATCTTGGCAGACGGACCGCAGCCCTTAATGGTCATCATCATGATGCTGCTGTCCTTCGGTTTTTTCTTGCGTGCTTCCCTCAACATATCCCGCATTACCGAACAGAATATACAGGCCAGACTGTTTTCTCACAGCCGGGAAATGGAGAAAGGCCTGGAGGTAGAAAGACAGCGCCAGGAACTGCTGGATATGGAAAGCATCTACCAGAACATTCTGGACAACAATCCTGATGGCGTTGCGATCATCAGCGACAAGGGCAAAATCCAGCTGGTCAACAACAGACTGGCGAACCTGACCGGTTATACCACCCAGGCGTTGATCGGCAGCAGCGCTGACGACATTATTCCCATGAAACAGGCAAGCCACATCTCCACTGGCAATATCCTGGGTGAACAGCTGCGTCAGAATCCCGGCCCTGTGGACAGTACCCTTTACCTCATCCGCCGGGATGGCGGCAGTGTTCCGGTCGACATTACCCTGTCGCCCCTGCAGTTGGATGGGCGCACCTACACCGTTGCCTATGTTCACGACATCACGTTTCGCATTGAGAATGAGCGCCGCCTGAGCCAGTACAAGCATATTGCCGACAACAGCCCGGACCTGATGCTGCTGGTCGGCGCCGACATGACCTACAAAGCCGTCAACTCCAGCTTTCTTAAGGCCCTGGGGCTAAAAGAGGAAAATGTGCTGGAGCACCATACCTGGGATGTAATTCCGGACCCGACGCGCGTGGAGCTTGTCAGGTAGAATATTGAGAAGTGCCTGAAGGGAAAAAACGTCCGACATACAGCAGAGTATTTTTTCCCCAGCGTGGGTGAACGCACCTACGAGATCAACTACTTCCAGTACAAAGGCAGCAATGACGGCGATGAAGGCGCACTGATTATCCTGCGGGATATCACTGAAGAAGAGATACAGAAGAACAGACAGAAAGCCCTCGAAAAACAGCTGTTCAACTCCCAGAAAATGGAAGCTATCGGTATTCTGACCGCCGGTATTGCCCATGACTTCAACAACATCCTGACCTCTATCCTCGGCTATGCCGAACTTGGCCTGCGGTTCGGAACCATGGATGACAATACCCACAGCTATCTGGAGACCATCGAACAGGGCGGCAAGCGCGGCAAGGATCTAATAGAAAAAATGCTCGCTTATTCCCGAAATTCGACCAGCGCAACATCATTACAGGAGCCACTACAGCTGATTGAGAAGGCTGTGAACCTGGTCATGCCGGCACTGCGGGAGAAGGTTCCGGTCAACATCAACAGAGAAGAGAATATTCCCAAAATCAATCTGGACCCGGTGGAATTTGAACAGGTGATTATAAATCTATGTCTGAATGCCAGAGATGCCATGGAGGGACACGGGACTATCGAGATCGCATTCAATTGCAGGACCCTGAACCGCGAATGTCATTCCTGCCATGAGAATATTTTTGGCACCTTCCTGGATATCACCCTGAAAGACAGTGGTCATGGTATCCCTGAAAAAGTCATTTCCAAAATATTTGATCCTTTTTATACCACCAAGAAAGAAGGGGAAGGCACAGGGCTCGGCTTGTCCATGGTTCATGGCATCATTCACAACACCGGCGGCCATATCTACATCGATTCCTCTCCCGAAAAGGGTACCATGTTCCACCTGCTCTTCCCGATTCCATCACAGGCTGAAATCCAGTCTGCCATACAGGCAAACGCGCCTGAACAGATAATGGTCGTAGATGACGATGTCATGGTAGGCAGCTACTTGCGGGAAATTTTGCTGCGCAACGGCTTTGAGCCTGTGTACTTTTCAAAGAGCAGTGACGCCCTTGCGCACTTTCAGACACACCAGGAAAACATCTCACTGGTCATCACAGACCAGGTTATGCCCGGCCTGACCGGTATCGAGTTATCTGAGGAAATCCTGATGCTGGATCCCTCCATGCCCATCATTATTTTGACGGGTTACAGCAAGGATCTGACAGAACAGAAAGCCAAGGACAAGGGAATCAGGGAGTTCTTCGGCAAACCCATCGATAAGGAAAAACTGCTGGCAAGCATCAGACAACTGATCGACAGCAAATAACGAGACGTCCAATGCAACGTCAGTGGACTCTTTAACCGCCTCTGGTACAGGCTATCTGATTGGAAACTGATCACAGGCACGCGTGGTGTTATGTTGATCTCAGGGCGTGCTCAGATTTTAAACAGGGAAACTCAGTAAGTTGGCAAATTTAGGAAGCACTAACACTGATCATTCCCACGACATCCGTGAATTATAAGGAAGGAAAATACCCAGCGCTTCCACCTCATGGATTTGACCACCGCTGATCTTGAAAACATGAGCGGCAGGCAAATCATAGGGTGCGCGCTTTTCTTCCCAGAGCACTTCACTACCATCTGCGGCAATCATACGCTGAGGACCCTGGGCCATGGACTGGCGAAAATGCGACCAACCCATTACCAGCCCTTGGACAGGATCAACAGCTACTATCCGGCGGTTATCGATCGCATCAATGTAGGCAAAGCGCCTGGAATTCATCTGCCCAATACAATCCCTCGCAACAGCCGGCGGCGGCTGGTCATTGACATCAATGCTGTCAAACAGTGCCGGCCCCAGGTGATAAGCCGCAGTGATCATACCGTTTTCCATGCGTTCACAATCCGCGGCAAAAGGTGCCAGCGACCCGTCACTCAGGTTTAGGGCGTCATAATAGGAAAGGGCAATACGCTGCAAGACCCGACGACTCATACGCTGGTCCTCGTGAACTATCCGCTGGATATTGGCTCGCGGCGCCTGCAGGTTCGCCGGGTCAGCAATGGCCGGGACTTCATCCAGCAAATGCTCGGCTTCAACTATCTGTCCCTGGCGTACTTTCAATCTGGCTGCCAGCAGCGCCTCAAAGACGCCATGCTTACCATGCCGGGAAACCAGTGTCAGCAGGCCAATACTGGCCTGCGAAGGATCGGGAACCATAATGCGGTAGGTGTCGGAAACACCGGTGGCGGTTTCCCATATACCCTGTCCCGGTTCCAGGTCCACAATATTTTCCACAAACCTTACATCTGCGGACAAGTGTGCCATGGCCGGGTCATTTGCCGCGATAGCCTCCAGGTAGGTGTTCGCCATGGCAATCAGACATTGCCGGTCACAGCCGCTCCGGCTATTCGTCATGCAGGAGGACAGCAAAGCCACCAGCAAAACACCTATGGCGATACGGGAAAATACAGACATCTCGGCTAACTCTTGCACCAGGTTATGGCTGTCCATTATAACCACCTGGCTGGATGTTTTGCCGAATCCTTACCGTAAAATGTTTTGCTGGACGCCATTGCCTGGCCAGGTTTATGCTTCGTTTTCTGCAGGTTATTTGCAATAACACAAAGTCTGTACAAACCCAAAAATAAGGAACCACTATGGCTATTTTTACGCATGTTACCCTTGGCACCAACAATTTCGAGCAGGCTGTCAAATTTTATGATGGCGCTCTGGGCGCTCTGGGCATTAACAATCTGGGCAACCTGCATCCAACTGCGATGATGTATGGAAAGGAAAGCCCCGAATTTGTCATCCTGACGCCTTCAGATGGCAACCCAGCCTGTCATGCCAATGGCGGCACCATCGGTTTCCATGCTGAAACCCGCGATCAAGTGCACAAATTCCATGAAGCCGGCCTGGCCAACGGCGGTACCGATGCGGGTGAACCTGGTCCGCGCAATTTTACCCCTACTGCCTATGCCTCATATCTGCGCGACCCGGATGGCAACAAAATTTGCGCCTACTGCTTTGCCGCTGAATAAACTGACCTTTCAAGACAGCAACAAAAAGCCGGTTTTTTAACCGGCTTTTTTTATTCCATTTTAATCATGTCCGGATTCTGTTTATTGACAGCATGCTTAACAGGTAAAAGCAGGACGGGGTTTAATCCGTTAATAGATCTGCCGCTCCTGGGCCCGGGCAAAGTTGCCTTTCACATAATCGATTTTGAGGGTTTTGAGTGCTTCAAGCTTTGACTCGTCATTACCCACATCAACAATCGATTTCACACCTGACAGGTGAATCAGAATTTAGCATGACAACATCAAGCTGGTTACCGATTATCCCAGTGTGCCTTGCAATACCAAACTTCTTCAAGAACCCGAATAAGATCCAGCTCCTGCTCCCTGATCTAGCCAAAAACACCTTCATCACCGGAATAACATATAATATGCCAAGCATATGCTAGGAATCAAAAAAGACCACCCCGCTATACCCTTGATTCCGACATAAAAAAATTTCCCAAGTGCTTCTACCTCAACCATCCATTGAGCTCTTTCAGACGCCGGAGATTCAGGGTTTCGGTAGCCCGCTACAGATTCTGGGCATTAATCACATCACTGGCAAACTCACGCCAGGCTTGGTAAGGGTGTACTGGGCCAGCATGATGTACACGATGTTCTGAGTCCCAACCGCCCCCCCAACTCACTATAGTTCGTATTAGCGGCCAGGCTCTGACTAACCGAAAAAAGCATGAATGTGAAAAACCTTCTAGAATAAATGAGCAAAATAATCATAAAAAATGAGGAATCAATATGAACTTTTCCAGTTGACGTATACGGATTCTACAGGTACAAATAATGGAAGTTTTCTGCAGGTTTCGGCCAATCGGCCTATAAAGTTGTGACAACTGATCACAACGGGGTTGCGAAGCAAGACAGTCAACGATTACCGACCATTCAATTCAAATGCATTAAGGGGGATCAAGCAGCACTATCGTTATATCCAGATTAAGGAAAAGTGTCCGTGTAGTACTCACTTTCAGTTTCGCCATAGGCGTTCAGCCTTGACGCGAACATTGCTTCAAGAAATAAAAAATTAAATCAATCAGGAGGCAGTATTAATGAAACGTAAACTCTTACACACGGCAATCGCTGCAGCAGTAGCAGGCTCCGTCGTTGTGCCCACCCAGTTCGCCTGGGCACAGGAGGATTCAGCGATTGAAGAAATCATGGTGACGGCTACCCGCCGTGAGCAGGACCTCCAGGAGGTGCCGGTCTCCATCGTCGCCATGACTGGCGACAATCTTGAGTTGCAGGGTCTCGATTCACTCGAGGACGTGGGCAACACCATTCCAAACCTTAACATCCAGGGTGGCGGTGCCGGTACTTTCGGTACCCAGTTCCGTGTCCGTGGCCTGCCAAACGTGGGTGTATACATCGACGGTATTTGGCAGGTGGGTACCAGCGGTATGCTGGTTTCCGACTTCGTGGACCTGGATCGTATCGAGGTGCTGCGTGGACCACAGGGTACCACTTACGGTCGTGACTCCACCGGTGGCGCCATTCGTATGTGGACCAAGCGTCCCAGCAACGAATTCGGCGGTAGCGTGACTGCCACAGCCGGCTCCTATAACCGTCGTGATATCAAGGCGGCTGTCGACGTTCCTATCACGGACAATCTGCTGACCAAATGGACAGCATCAACGCTGTCCCGTGACGGCTTTATCGACGGTCTGACCACTGGCCAGGATTACGGCATGCTGGATCAGGAAGTGTTACGCGGGGATTTCCTGTGGACTCCTGCTGACAACTTCAGTGCCCGAATGGTGCTGAGCAAGGATAGCGTGGTGATGAATGAACCCCGTATCCAGGACGGTATCTATGACACTTCCTACGTACCGGGTGTGCAGAGCTGGGGCGTCATTCCGGCCCAGTTCTATGGCCTGGCCAAGGAAGGTGCAGCCAAACGCGGCGTGTTTCTGGATATTGACCCCTTTGAACCGGAGAATTTCCAGGCCGGTTACCCCGGCGGCAAGGTGGGCCAGTGGGAAAGCCGCTCCAACGTTATCACCCCTTCCTATATTGATCGCAAACAGGCGTCCCTGGACCTTAACTGGGACATTAACGATAACCTGAGTGTGCAGTTGCTGACCGGTTACACCGAACAGCTCCAGAACATCAATGTTGACTGGGAAAACAGTGACTACACGCTGGTGGAAGATATCCTGAGGGACAAACTGGAAGTCTTCAGCGAGGAAATCCAGATCTCTGGCAGCTTCGGAGACAACATTGACTGGTTTGTCGGTGCCTACTACTGGGATCAGAAGGGCACCAACCGTGATGCCCGTTACGCTGTCAATGAGTTCCGCACCTTACCGGGAAATGAAGCTCCTCAGCTGTTGCTGAGCGATGTTTATGCGTCGGATCGTTGTGCTGCCCTCAGGGATCCTGCCACCAACCCACTGGGCCTGCTGCCCTGTGAAGTGGTTGCCGGTGCGATTATCCTGCCAAACTTTGCTTATGACCGCCTCACCACTGCCGACCAAGATGGTATCGCCATCTTCGGTGAAGTCGCCTGGCAGGTCACTGACAAGTTGAGCGCTACCTTCGGTATGCGTTATCACGATCAGGACAACTCGGCCCAGAACTACACCATCTCGCCGAATGCGGCGCCACTGGCGCCTGAAGGTGACATGTACACAGCTGGCGATCCCTGGCTGGGCACCCCGGCTGGAAACCCGACCCTGGTAGCCTTCGATGCTGACACCATGAAACTGTCACTGGCCTACCAGTTCACTGACGACATCATGGGCTATGCCAGCTATTCCGAAGGCTTCGACTCCGGCGGCGTATCCAGCACCACCACCAGTGTGGGCGTGGTCTTTTTCCCGTATTCTCCACAGGTTATGGAGAACTACGAGATTGGTTTCCGCTCCGACCTGGCTGACGGCAAGGTTCGCCTGAATACCACTTTGTTCCACACCGACTGGAAAAACATCCAGAACTCCGGTGTGGTGCGTGACCCGGCCACTGGCGCTGAGCTGCCACAGCTGGTGACCACCAACGTGGGTACAGCAAGTGCGGAAGGTGCCGAAATCGAGTTCACCTGGCTGCCAACGGATAATCTGACCTTCAACGTGAACGTCGGTATCCTGAGCACCAGCTATGATGAAATCGCCGCCGGTACCTTTGCCCTGGACACCACCACCGAGTTTGCCCAGGCACCTGACCTGACCTACAACATCGGTGCACAGTATGAAATCCCGATGGACAGCGGTGCGTCTGTGACAACGCGTATCGACTACTCCTACACGGATCAGTTCTGGCGTTCACTGCCGTTCCTGCGTATGGACTGGTACGGCTCCAAGAACGGTGGTCCGGTGCCAGATTCAGCGGATGAATCCGGTGACTGGGGTACCATCAACGCACGTGTCACCTACGAAGCCCGTGACGGCAATTACTCTGTCGCCCTGTTTGGTACCAACCTGACAGACGAGTACATGCTGAACTCGGGCTTCTTCCACGGTATCTGGGGTTACAACTTCG
>CAZBBS010000080.1:7402-11989 GCA_964490145.1 uncultured Enterobacteriaceae bacterium | reverse complement strand
CCTTTGCCAAGCTGACCAAGAAAGAAGCTCTGATGCGTACCCGCGAGCAGGAAAAGCTGGAAAAAAGTATCGGTGGTATCAAGGATATGGGCGGCCTTCCTGACGCCCTGTTTGTTATCGATGTCGATCATGAGCGCATCGCGGTATCCGAAGCCAACAAACTGGGTATCCCTGTTATCGGCATAGTAGATACCAACAGCGACCCTGACGGTATTGATGTCATCATTCCGGGCAACGATGATGCCATTCGTGCCATCCAGCTTTACGTTGCCGCCATGGCTGATGCCTGCGTTGAAGGCAATGGCAAGGCTGTCCAGGCCGAAGAATCCAAAAAAGGCGAATTCGTTGAAGTGGATGATGATAAAGAGCAGTCAGCTGAACCCAAAATCAAGGTAAAAGCCAAGGCCAAGGCGAAGGCAAAAGTAGAAGCGCCTGCTGAAGAGCCGGCCGCAGCTGCTGATGCAGCCAAGGAAGAGGGTGCCGCTGAAGAAAAGCCAGCCCCTAAAGCCAAGGCAAAAGCCAAAGCTGCTCCAAAAGCCAAAGCTGAACCAAAAGCCAAGGCAAAAGCAAAAGCTAAACCGAAAGCTGAATAAGCAGCTTAGCCAGCATCTCTAAGGAATCTTCCGGCCTGGCAATCCCCGGCCGGAAGATTTGCAGAAACAGAATTTTTTTGGGAGGCCAGACATGGCGGAAATTACATCTTCACTAGTTAAGGAATTAAGAGAGCGCACCGGGCTTGGCATGATGGATTGCAAAAAAGCCCTCCAGGCAGCTGATGGTGACATCGAAAAGGCCATTGAGGATCTGCGCAAGGAAAGCGGCCTGAAGGCTGCAAAAAAAGCCGGTCGTACTGCGGCTGAAGGTCTGGTTCTGACCAAAATTGCCGAAGATGGCAGTTATGGCGTGCTGGTCGAAGTAAACAGCGAAACTGACTTTGCTGCCAAGCACGAAGACTTTGTGAATTTTGCAGAATTTGTCCTGGAGACAGTATTCTCCAAGAAAGATACCAATATTGATGCCTTGCTGGCTGCCGGTCTTGAACAGACCCGTCAGGAGCTGGTGCAGAAAATTGGTGAAAACATCACTGTCCGTCGGGCTGTGCTGGTTGGTGGCGAAGGGGCTACCGTTGGTGCCTACGTTCATGCCGGCAGCAAGATTGCCGTGCTGGTTGCCCTGCGCGGTGGCGACGAAGATCTTGCCCGCGAGGTCGCCATGCATATAGCTGCAGTAAACCCGATGGTGGTGTCTGCAGAAGATGTACCGGCAGAAGTGCTGGCCAAGGAAAGTGAAATCTACACTGCCCAGGCTGCAGAAAGCGGCAAACCTGCTGACATCGTCGAGAAAATGGTCTCTGGTCGTTTGCGCAAGTTTGTTGAGGAAGTCAGTCTGATGGAGCAGGCCTTCGTCAAGGATCCCGATGTGAAAGTCGGCAAACTGGTAAAAGACGCTGGTGCCGACGTTCTCAGCTTCGTCCGTTATGAAGTGGGTGAAGGGATCGAGAAAAAAGAAGAAGACTTTGCAGCAGAAGTGGCAGCCCAGCTGAACAAGGGCTGAGTCTGCCAGAGGTCTGAACTGACGTTATAACCGGAAAAACAGGAGCTTCATCACATGGCTACAAAAATCCGCAAGTATGACAGGATTCTGTTGAAGCTTAGTGGTGAAGCGCTTACCGGTAATGCCGATTTTGGTATCGACCCCAAAGTCCTGGATCGCATGGCTGCCGAAATTGGCCAGTTGGTGGATCTGGGTGTTCAGGTCGGGCTGGTGATTGGTGGCGGCAACCTATTTCGGGGAGCTGCCCTGAGTGCGGCAGGTCTGGACCGGGTGACCGGCGACCATATGGGCATGCTGGCTACCGTGATGAATGCGCTGGCCATGCGTGATGCACTGGAAAGGGCTGGTATCGCCACCCGGGTAATGTCGGCAATTCCCATGACCGGCGTGGTAGAACACTATGACCGGCGTACTGCGATCAGGCATCTGAAAGACGGCGATGTCGTGATTTTCTCGGCCGGTACCGGCAATCCATTTTTTACTACCGACTCCTCCGCCTGTTTGAGAGGCATTGAAATTGATGCCGACCTGGTGCTGAAAGCCACCAAGGTTGACGGGGTCTATTCTGCAGATCCGGTCAAACATCCGGACGCAGAAAAATTCGACAGCCTGACCTTCGATGAGGTGCTGGACAAGAAACTGGGCGTCATGGACCTGACCGCCATCTGTCTAAGCCGCGACCATGACCTGCCGGTCAGGGTCTTCAATATGAACAAGCCGGAAGCATTGTTCAACATCATCGTAGGGAAGGATGAAGGCACCTTGATTAAAAGGGGATAATGACAATGATTGATGAAATTATTGCTGACGCTGGCGAGCGTATGGAAAAAACTCTGCACAGTCTTGATACCGCGTTTAACAAAATTCGCACAGGGCGTGCACATCCGGGCTTGCTGGACAGTATTATGGTGTCGTATTACGGCTCCGACACACCTATCCAGCAGGTGGCCAATATCACCGTGGAAGATGCGCGTACCATTGCGGTAACACCCTGGGAAAAGAAAATGCTGGGCGATGTTGAAAAGGCCATTATGAAATCTGATCTGGGCCTTAATCCCTCGAATAATGGCGATGTAATTCGCATCCCCATGCCCATGCTGACTGAGGAAACCCGCAAGGAATACACCAAGCAGGCCAAGCAGGAAGCAGAAAACGCACGTATTGCCGTGCGTAACATTCGTCGTGATGCCAACAGCCATACCAAGGAACTTCTCAAGGAAAAAGCGATCAGTGAAGATGAAGAACGCAAGGCAGAGCAGAATATCCAGAAACTGACCGACTCTTACATCGAGAAGATCGATGCCAAGTATGTTGAGAAGGAAGCTGATCTGCTGAAAATCTGATTTTTTTTGCAGCACGACAGTATGACACCCAC
This sequence comes from uncultured Enterobacteriaceae bacterium, assembly GCA_964490145.1. Classification (GTDB taxonomy): domain Bacteria; phylum Pseudomonadota; class Gammaproteobacteria; order Pseudomonadales; family Pseudohongiellaceae; genus Eutrophocola. The sequence continues at coordinate 9,060 of CAZBBS010000080.1, read as the reverse complement.
AAAACGATCTGCCACAGGGACCGCTTCCCAACGCCAGGTTTTGCCCAGGCATATCGCAGTGATTATGGATGGCAATAATCGCTGGTCCAAACAGCACAGCCGCAATGGGGTATCAGGCCATCGGGCCGGTGCGGTGGCTGCCCGCACCATGGTGGACCTTTGCCAGAAACGCGGCATCGAGGTCCTGACTCTCTTTGTCTTCAGCAGTGAAAACTGGCAAAGGCCTAAAAAGGAAGTCAATTCACTCATGGCCCTGTTTCTGAATGTGCTGCAGAAAAATGAAATCAGCAAGCTTCACAAGCAGAATATCAGAATAAGGTTCATTGGAAGCCGTGAGCGCTTCACGCCGAAAATGCTGGCACTGATGGACCAGGCCGAGGAGCTGACAGCAGGCAACACCGGCATGATTGTCGTGGTTGCTGCAGATTATGGCGGGCAATGGGATATTGCCAATGCCGCCAGCCGTCTGGCAGCCAGAGTCCAGGCTGGTGAGTTGCAGGCGACTGATATCAATGAACATCTCATGATGCAGGAAATCGCCATTGGTGAACTGCCTATGCCCGACCTCTGTATTCGAACAGGCGGGGAGCAGCGAATCAGTAACTTCCTGCTGTGGCAATTGGCCTATACCGAACTTTACTTCACCGATACCTACTGGCCGGATTTCAATGAAAAGGAACTGGACGAGGCATTGGCTGACTTTGCCGGCAGACAGCGGCGCTTTGGTAAAGTCAGCGATCAGGTAGAGGCAGGTTAGGGGTGTTGCAGCAACGGATCCTGACCGCCGTTGTCCTCGTTGTCGTCGTTCTGGCGGCGATATTCAGGTTGCCTGCCCAAGGGTTCGGTCTCTTCCTCCTGCTGATTTTAAGTGCGGCGACCTGGGAATGGTCTGCACTGGCAGGCCTCAAAAGTGCTTTTTCCCGACTGGCTTACCTCCTGTTGCTGTTACTCCTGATCATCCTGGTGGAATTTTTCAGCCCTCCGATTTTAATGATTATGATGCCGGGATTACTGTTTTGGGGCGTGGCGTTTTACTGGGTGCTCCGATATCCCGGTGGCGAGGCAGCATGGGGGCAGGTGCCTGTCCTGCTGCTGCTGGGAGTGGCATTGTTGTTGCCAGCCTGGTCCGGATTTCGATATCTGAGAAACCAGGAATTTTATATCTTCCATTTGATTTTCCTTCCCGGCCTGGTGGCGTCGGCAGATATTGGTGCCTATTTTACCGGGCGTGCCTTTGGTAAACACAAGCTCGCGCCCATGGTGAGTCCAAACAAGACCTGGGAAGGTGTGGCTGGCGGGATTATCAGCTGTATTGCCGTCATGTTGCTGACCGCTGTACTGCTTGTCAGCACCCGGGTTGCCCTGTCAGTGCCGGATTATTTGCTCTTTGGCGGAGCGGCTCTGGTGATAGCTGCATTTAGTGTGCTTGGGGATCTGTTCGAAAGTATGGTCAAGCGCTTTCGCGGGGTGAAGGACAGCGGCCGGCTTCTGCCGGGGCATGGCGGCGTCCTGGACAGGATCGATGCGCTCACAGCAGCCATACCCCTGTATACCCTCATGCTGGTACAGCTGGAAACGGTGTCCCCATGAGCACCAGAAGCAGTGTCTGCATCCTGGGGTCAACCGGGTCCATTGGTGAAAACACGCTGGATGTCGTT
>CAZBBS010000080.1:0-7302 GCA_964490145.1 uncultured Enterobacteriaceae bacterium | reverse complement strand
TGTCTGCATCCTGGGGTCAACCGGGTCCATTGGTGAAAACACGCTGGATGTCGTTGCCCGTCACCCTGACCGGTATCGTGTGTTTGCCCTTGCAGCGAACACCCGGGTCGAACGCCTGAAGCAGCAATGTGAACAGTTCAGGCCCGAATTTGCAGTATTGTATGATGACGCAGCGGCGGCCAAACTGCATCAGGAACTCATCGGTACGGGTGTCACTGTCCTGTCTGGTCAGTCAGGACTCGAGTTTGTTGCAGCCCATGAAAATACTGACTGTGTCATGGCGGCGATTGTTGGCGGTGTTGGCCTTTCCCCCACGTTGGCTGCGGTAAGGGCGGGCAAAAAAGTCCTGCTGGCCAACAAGGAAGCTCTGGTCATGGCCGGCAGCCTGTTCATGGATGCTGCCTCTGAGGCTGGAAGCACAGTGCTGCCCATAGATAGTGAACACAATGCCATGTTCCAGTGTCTGCCGGTCAATGGGGCTGCCCGCTTTGAAAATACCGCCGGGCAGGGCTTCAGTAAAATTGTCCTGACAGGTTCTGGCGGACCCTTTTTGTCGACACCTGTTGAAATGCTTCAGGACGTTACACCGGAACAGGCCTGTGCACATCCCAACTGGAAAATGGGCCGAAAAATTTCTGTGGATTCGGCCACGATGCTCAACAAGACGCTTGAACTCATAGAGGCCTGTTTCCTGTTCGGCCTTGAGGAGTCGGCCATTGAGATCATGATACATCCGCAAAGCATCATTCATTCCATGGTGTATTACCGGGATGGATCTGTGCTGGCCCAGCTGGGCAACCCGGATATGCGTACGCCCATTGCCTATGGACTGGCCTGGCCAGAGAGAATCCAGTCCGGCGTCACTGAACTGGATTTGATCTCAACGGGCAAACTGGATTTTTTGGCTCCCGATCTGCAGCGTTTTCCCTGCCTGGCATTGGGCCGGGAAGCCGCCAGAGTCCGAGGATCAGCCCCTATCATCCTTAATGCGGCCAATGAGCTGGCAGTCGGAGCTTTTTTGTCCGGCGCACTCAGATTTAACCAAATTCCTGATATCATTGACGCCGCTTTGCAGCACCAGCCGGTAGTCTCAATATCAGCATTGGAGCAGGTCCTGGAAGAGGATCGCGGGGCGCGTGATCTGGCCGCCCGATTAATCGGCCGGATGAGCATCTGATGCGGGTTGAAAGTTGTCTTTTCAGTCCGGACAGCTAAAAAAAGGGCAGCAGCCACGGATAATATGCAGCCTCATTGGTGTCAAAAAAGCGTATTACAAACAGTGTATTAGAAACGGAAAATTGAAAGAGAATTAACAAGATTAGCAATGGACGTCATCGGCAGCATCATATTCGACATTTTTGCCATGCTGGTCACCCTGGGCATACTGGTCACTTTTCATGAGTTTGGCCATTTCTGGGTGGCCAGAAAATACGGCGTCCGGGTCGAAAAATTCTCTATTGGATTCGGCAAACCCCTGATCAGCTGGGTTGAAAAAGAGCCAGCCGTGCCGGGTCAGCCGCCAACACAGTTTGTCATTGCCGCATTGCCTTTGGGCGGGTATGTCAAAATGCTGGGCGAGCAGGAACAGGAAGTACCCTCAGCGCTGAAACAATACGCCTTCAACCAGAAGCCCCTGCATCAGCGGGCTGCCATTGTGGCTGCAGGACCTGTGGCCAATTTCTTGCTGGCCATTGTGCTTTACTGGTTTATGTTCATGAATGGGGTGAGTGACTTTGCCCCGGTTGTTGGAAAAATTCTGCCGGACTCCGTCTCTGCGCAGGCTGGTCTGGCTTATGGTGACGAGATAATCGCTGTCGATGGCAAAGATACCCAAACCTGGCAGGAGGTCAGAAAAAAACTTCTCGACCGCCTGGGTGAGAGCGGCACACTTTTCCTGGATGTGCGAAAAGCGGACAGCACGTTAAACCAGAGATTGAATATTCCTCTCAAAGCCTGGCTTCTTGGCGAGAAGGAACCGGATGTATTGGGCTCTCTTGGCATTACCCCCATATATATGGACATCCCCCCAAGGCTGGGGCAACTGGAGGACGGGGGCAGGGCCGAGACAGCCGGACTGGCCACCGGAGATTTGATCCTGTCAGCCAATGGCACCGGGATTTCCAGCTGGGAGCAGTGGGTCAACCTCATCAGGCAAAACCCCGAGACGGAAATGCAGGTGAATTTTGAGCGCAACGATGCTGTCATGTCGACCGTTCTGCGCCCTGCAGTGCGTCTGGATGAAAATGGCATGCCCCAGCTTTCTGAGGATGGGCGGGAGCAGGGTTACATTGGAGCCGGTGTTGAACTGCCAGTACTTCCCCAGGAAATGATTCGCCACATTAGCTATTCACCATTTTCTGCATTGACCCAGGCTGTCAGGGAAACCTGGGACAACAGTGTCTTTGTGCTGGTGGCAATCAAAAAAATGATTGTAGGCCTCATGTCAGTCAATAACATCAGCGGCCCGCTTACCATCGCCCAGATTGCCGGTGATACCGCCAGTGACGGTCTGGAATACTTTGTCGGATTTCTAGCCATTCTCAGCATCAGTCTGGGCGTGATGAACCTGCTGCCAATACCGGTTCTGGATGGCGGTCATCTGTTTTATTACGCCATAGAGGCAATCACCCGCCGCCCCTTACCTGAAAGCATCCAGGAAATCGGCTTGCGACTGGGAATACTTGTCATCGCCGGCATCATGTTCATTGCGTTCTACAATGATCTGAATCGTCTGTTCTAATAGGGTTCGAATGAGTTTTAAGGTCAAAACATCCATTTTGTCATGCCTGGTTTTTGCTGTCTTCATGCCATTTATGGCCCAGGCCCAGCTTGCACTGCCGGTAGCTGGACAAGGGTTCACCGTTGCCGATATCCGCCTTGAAGGCTTGCAGCGAATTTCCGCGACCAATGTATTTGCACTGCTGAATATCAATGTGGGCGATCAATTAAGTCCCCAGGATATGGCAAATATTATCCGGGATATCAATGCTTCGGAAAATTTTGATGAGATCGAACTGCTGCGTGAAGGCAATGTTCTGATCATTCGCCTCCAGGAAAGGCCTACCATCAGTGACATCCAGCTGGATGGCAACAAGCTGATACCCACTGAGGCACTGATGGAAAATATGGGTGAAGCAGGTCTGTCCATCGGCCAGGTTTTTCAGCCATCCACGCTGGACGGTATGCGTCTGGCGTTGCAGGAACAATATGTGGGACAGGGCCGTTATGGCGCCAGTGTCGATGTGGATGTGGTGGAACAGGAACGCAACCGTGTTGCCATCAATATTAATGTCAATGAAGGGGACGCCTCCAAGATTGTCCATATCAATATTGTGGGTAATGAAGTATTCGATGATGAAGAGCTGCTTGACCTGTTTGAACTGAGTACCACCAACTGGATGTCATGGATACGCAAGGATGACCGCTATGCCAGGGAAAAAATAAACGGGGATATCGAGAGACTGACGTCCTATTACATGGACCAGGGCTATATCAATTTTGAAATCACCTCGACCCAGGTATCAGTCACCCCCGCCAAGGACGAGGTGTACATCACGATCAATATCGCTGAAGGCGACGTGTATACCGTCAAGGATGTGGAGCTGGCAGGTGATCTTGTGGACTCGGAACAAATACTGCGACTGATGGTGCAGATACGATCCGGCCAGGTGTTTTCGCAGCAACTGGTAACCACCACCTCTGAATTCATGACCCAATTACTGGGCAACCGCGGTTATTACTTTGCCGAGGTCGAAGGGGTGCCATCCATCAACGAAGATGACAAGACCGTGGATGTGACCTTCTTCGTGGATCCTGGCAGCCGCACCTATGTGAATCGCATCAGTTTTTATGGCAACACCAATACGGCAGATGAGGTGCTACGCAGGGAAATGCGGCAGATGGAAGGGGCTCCGGCCTCCAATGTCGCTCTGGAACAGTCGAAAGTCCGTCTGGAACGATTGGGGTATTTCGCTGAAGTGGAATATGAAACGTCTGAAGTCCCCGGAACTGCGGATCAGATCAATGTCGACTTCTCGGTCGAGGAGCAGCTCTCAGGCCAGATCGGGGGCAGTATCGGCTACGGACAGGTCCAGGGCCTGGTATTGTCAGCCAACCTGCAGCAGTCCAATTTTCTGGGTACGGGCAAAAGTGTAGGCGTAGGGGTGAATACCAGCAGTTTCAGTACCAGCTACCAGTTCAATTACTTTGATCCTTACTACACCATTGATGAGGTCAGTCGGGGTTTTGGCCTGTCCTATACCAGCTCTGACTACGCCAAACTGAACCTGGCCTCCTACAGCACCAACCAGATGGCAGCCAACGTGACCTACGGCTACCCGCTGGGGGAAACCCAGCGTTTGTCGTTCAACATTGGTTTATCCAATACCCAAATTGACGAGGGCTTCGGCCCGGTGCAGGAAATCAAGTCCAGCCCGGAACTGATTCCCGGCATCACCAGTTACATCAGTACACCGGCTCGCAGCCAGTCGTTTTTCAATCCTGTCACCGGACAGATTTTCCCGATATCAGATGCCATTATTTCTCCAATTTCAGGGCTGCCTGCCACGGCTTTCAACCAGGAACTGGGTTTTCTTGACCGTGATGGCGACAATTTCAATAACCTGACGGTATCAACTACCTGGAGTGAATCCACGCTCAACCGGGGCTTGTTTCCGACTGCCGGTATGGCCCAGAGCTTGACGTTTGAACTGACAGTCCCGGGCAGCGACCTTTCCTATTATCGACTGCGATATTTTCGCGAGCATTACTTTCCAATCGTTGGAGAGTGGATAGTTCATGCCAGGACTGATCTTGGCTATGGTGATGGTTATGGCTCGACAGAACAGCTGCCGTTTTTTCAGAATTTTTATGCAGGCGGTCTTGGAACGATCAGAGGCTATGAGCGAAACACCCTGGGGCCACGGGCCACGTTTGCTGCCCGCTATGAAACCGCCAATACGCAGTTCGTGCGGGATGCCAATGGCAATATTGCGCTGGACGTTTTCGGCAACCCCATCATTGACGTGAATTCCGATGTTGCCTATGTGCTGCAGCAAGCGGTTGGTGAAGATGGCTTGCCTTTGTTCGATACGACGGGGCAACCGGTACTCGAGCAGAAGATCAATTCCCAGTCTCTGGTCAGTGCCCGGGCCCGTCCTTATCCGTTTGGCGGAAATATCCAGGCGACAGCGACTGTAGAGCTGTTGTTTCCAATCCCCTTTGTAGAAGACAGGAGTCGTGTGAGGTCCTCTGTCTTCGTTGATGCCGGTAACGTGTTCTCCTCATATTGCTCGGAAAGACAGGAAGCCGCCAATAACTGCTTTGGCTTTGATTTGGGAGAACTTCGGTATTCTGCCGGTGTGTCTGTGAGCTGGTTCTCAGGGGCTTTCGGCATTATGTCCTTCAGCCTTGCCAAACCCTTTAATTCCTCATTTATTGATGAAACGGAAGTGTTCCAGTTCACTCTGGGGAATGCATTCTAGGACTGCTGGCAGTCAGGAAAAATTCGAATAGTTACTGAAAAATCTGTAATATACGCGCCAGAATTAAAGGGCTGACGGGAAAAATCAGCGATGGGGAATAAAATTCTCCCTGTCACAATCTAAATACAACGAACACATGATTTATTGGAGATTCAGGTGAAAATACGTATTTGCTCTATGCTTTTTGTTGCTGCAGCCATGCTGGGGGCTGGAAGTCTTAATGCTCAGGATAGTGGGCTGAAAATCGCCATTCTGGATATGTCCACGGCGCTCCTCAATTCCGAGGTGGCCAAGGGTGTGGAAGAGGAGCTGCAGGCTGAAACCTCTGTGGACCAGGACAAAATCCGTGCACTTGCCGAGCAGGCCAAGAAGCTCCAGGACCAGCTCCAGAAGGATGCCGAAGTGTTGAGTGAATCAGAGCAGCGTCGTATTGTGGGTGAATTGCAGGAGTTGCAGAACCAGTACCAGTTCCTTTTCCAGAAACTGAACACCCTGAGTAATGAGAGACGCCAGCAGTTCCAGCAGGCCTATTCAGCCAACCTGGTCCAGGCCATCAGCGAAGTCGTGGAAGAGGGCGGCTATGACCTGGTGCTTCGTGCAGAAGTTGCCCTGTATTTTGACAGTGCCTTCGATATTACAGCCCGCGTTACCGAAAAGCTGAACCTGCAGTCCCAATAATCCGTTCATTATCCGCTTTTGTGATCCTGCATCGTGCAAGATAAGGCTGTCGCTTTTACCCTTGCCGAACTGGCACAGTTGCTTGATCTGCGCTCAGTTGGCGATTCCAGCAAAATAATAACTGGTCTCGCCACACTGGCATCCGCTTCTCCAGGGGATCTGAGCTTCTTCCACAATGAAAAATTTCTTGCCGATCTGAAAAAGAGCCGGGCCGGTGCTGTCATCGTGGCACCTGCATTTGCCGATGCCTGTCCGGCTGATGTACTGATATCTGACAATCCCTATCTTTCCTATGCTCAAGCCAGTCGGCTTTTTGAAAAAGTCTCTCAGGTGTCGCAAGGTATTCACCCAACTGCCGTTATTCATCAGGGGGCGAGCATTGCCCAGGATGTTGCTATCGGTGCACACTGTGTGATTGAAGATGGCGTGGTCGTTGGACGTGGATGCCGTATAGGCGCCAATTCGATCATTGGTCAGGGCTGTGAAGTGGGGCCTGATTCCCTGATTCATGCCAATGTCACGCTTTATCATGGGGTCAAGTTGGGGGCGCGGGCAATAATCCATGCCGGTGTCGTGCTGGGCAGTGATGGCTTTGGCTTTGCCAGGGATGGAGACAGGCAGATCAAGATTGCGCAGTTGGGCGGTGTTGAGATCGGCAATGATGTGGAAATAGGGGCGGGGACGACCATTGATCGCGGCGCCCTGGATAACACGGTTATCGGGGATGGGGTCAAAATCGATAATCAGGTGCAGATCGCCCATAATGTCACCGTAGGGGAAAACACGGTTATTTGCGGGTGTAGTGCTATCGCCGGTAGCTCTCGTATAGGTAAAAATTGTATTATTGCCGGGGGGGTTGGCATCATCAATCATGTAACTATTGCTGATGGCGTTACCGTGACAGCAATGTCACTGGTCAATAAATCGATAAACAGAACAGGCGTTTATTCTTCAGGCACCGGGATTTCAGAGACTGCACAGTGGAAGAAGAACATTGTGCATTTCAGGCAGCTGGACAAGTTAAACAGTCGCGTGAAAAAACTGGAAAAACCCAAATCCCTGAAGTAATCGGCAAACTGCCATTTTTTTATTTTCAGCACCACGGCGTCCTGGCTGAGGGACGTGGCAGTGATGGTGTTGA
>CAZBBS010000079.1:1188-12255 GCA_964490145.1 uncultured Enterobacteriaceae bacterium | reverse complement strand
GAACTGGTTTCGGAAACCGTGATTCAGGGCGTGCACCAGCCGTCAACCAGTCTGGTACCACCTGGCACGCTGGGCTATGAGCCCCCGAAAGTCTTTTCCTATGACCCTGAACAGGCCAGGGCGCTACTGGCTGAAGCCGGCTACCCGAATGGAGAGGGGTTTCCCGGTTTTGAGCTGTTGTATAACACCCATGAGGATCACCGAAAAATCGCGGTGGCACTCCAGCAGATGTGGCTGGAAAACCTGAACATCAATGTCAATCTGGTAAACCAGGAGTGGAAGGTCTATCTGGATTCCCATAACAACATGAACTATGACATGTCACGTCGAGGCTGGATCGGTGATTTTGTCGACCCCTATACCTTCCTGAACATGTATATCTCGGAAGGCGGCAACAACAATACCGGTTTTGCCAATGCCCGTTATGATGAAATTGTCCTGAAGGAAGCGCCGGCAGAGCTGGACCGGGACAAACGTTACAAGCTCTACCGGGAAGCAGAGACCATTTTGCTGGAAAACATGCCGATACTTCCGGTGTTTACCTATCAGTTCAAACACCTCATCCAGACCAGCGTGAAAGGCATGCCAACCAACATCATGGATCATTACAACTACAAGTATGTTTCCCTCGAACCCCAGGGTTAAGTAGTACTCCATGTGGCGTTTCATCACTTTCCGGATTCTGCAATCCATTCCGGTCATCCTGACAGTGATTACTGTCACGTTTTTCCTTGTCCGGGCGGCACCAGGCGGTCCTTTCGATTCTGAAAAGGCGGTCAATGCCCAGGTGAAGGCAGCGCTGGAAGCCAGGTATCAGCTCGACCTGCCGATGCATGAGCAGTACCTGTCTTACCTGTCTGACCTGTTTGCGGGCGATATGGGACCCTCGTTCTACTATCCGGGGCGTAGTGTCAACGACCTGATATTCCAGGGTTTGCCGATTACCGCTGAACTGGGCTTGTATGCGTTGATATTTGCCCTGTTGGTCGGCACCCTGGCCGGTGTTTTTGCCGCTCTAAAGCCCAATACCATTCAGGACTACATCCCCATGAGCCTGGCAATGATCGGCATCTGTATGCCATCGTTTTTGCTGGGCCCCTTGCTGGTGCTTATTTTCGGCATCTGGCTGGATATCATGCCAATTTCAGGTTGGGGAGACACACCGGGGGACAAGGTGCTGCCGAGCATTACCCTGGGCGCCATGTATGCCGCCTATATCGCCCGCCTGAGCCGGTCCGGGATGCTCGAGATAATGAACCAGGACTATATTCGAACCGCCCGGGCAAAAGGGCTGCCAGAGCATACCGTGGTAATCAGGCATGCTCTCAGGGGTGGACTACTCCCCGTCATCAGTTATCTGGGGCCAGCCTTTGCAGCGCTGCTCAGCGGCTCTTTTGTCGTGGAAACAGTCTTCCAGATTCCCGGGCTGGGGCGTTTTTATATCCAGGCTGCCTTCAATCGGGACTACACCATGATCCTGGGTACCACGGTTTTTCTGTCCACGCTTATCGTGGTGTTCAATCTGCTTTCAGATGTGTTGGCCGCCTGGCTGAATCCCAGGCTGCGTTACCAGTTCAGGCAATGACATGACTGAATCCCCTGACATTGAAAATCTGGCACAGGCCATGCCCCACGGAACCTCCCTGTGGGAGGACGCCGTGCATCGCCTGCGCAAGAACAAACTGGCCATGTTCGGTTTGTGTTATCTGTTGATTCTGGTGCTGGTGTGCCTGATCACTCCCTGGATCGCGCCTTATGGATACGAGGAGCAAAACCTTCGCCTGGGTGCTGTGGGTCCAACAGCAGAACACTGGCTCGGGACGGACACATTTGGACGGGACCTGCTTACACGTATTCTTTACGGGGGCCGAATATCTCTGCTGGTCGGGTTTATCGCCACCTTTGTCGCCCTGGCCATCGGAGTAGGGTATGGCGCAATAGCCGGATATGTGGGAGGCAGAGTTGACGCCATCATGATGCGTCTTGTAGACATCATCTATGCCTTGCCTTACATGATCTTTATCATCCTGCTTATGGTGGTGTTCGGCCGGAACCTGCTGCTGCTTTTCCTGGCTATCGGCGCGGTTGAATGGCTGGTCATGGCCCGTATCGTCCGCGGTCAGATCCAGAGCCTGCGCCAGCAGGAGTATGTGGAAGCCGCCTTGTCACTGGGCCTGTCTCCGGCAGCGCTGATCATCAGGCATCTGATACCCAATGCCCTGGGGCCTGTCATCGTTTACACCACCCTGACCATTCCGAATGTCATGCTTCTGGAGGCATTCCTGAGCTTTCTGGGGTTGGGTATACAACCGCCGCAGTCATCCTGGGGCGTGCTTATCTCCTATGGCGTGGAAACCATGGAAGAGTTCCCATGGCTGCTGATCTTCCCGGGCCTGGCGTTGACCGTTACGCTATTTGCCCTGAATTTCCTGGGTGACGGCCTGCGTGATGCGCTTGATCCCAAGGCGTCAAAGGATTAGGCGGGGATATGGCATTACTGCAGGTCAAGGATCTCAGCATTCATTTCCATACCCGTAACGGCCTGGCAAAAGCCGTGGACGGCATCAGTTTTGATGTCGAGGCGGGCAAAACCTTTGCGATCATTGGCGAATCCGGCTCAGGTAAATCCGTCGCCTGTTACAGCCTTTTGGGCCTAGTACCCATGCCGCCGGGACGACTCGAATCCGGCCAAGCCATATTTCAGGATCAGGACCTGCTAACCCTTGATGCCGCTGACATGAGAAAGGTAAGGGGAAAGGGCATCTCCATCATTTTCCAGGACCCGATGACCACCCTGAATCCTTATCTGAGGATAGGTGACCAGCTTATCGAACCCCTGATGCTGCATGACGGCATGAGCCGCAAGGAAGCCTGGAAGCGCGGCATCGCCATTCTTGAAGAGGTCGGGATTCGTCAGGCGGAACAGCGGATGAATGCCTGGCCCTTCGAGTTTTCTGGCGGGATGCGGCAGCGCGTTGTGATAGCCATGGCCCTGGTCACCGAGCCCCGAATCATCATTGCTGATGAACCCACCACAGCTCTGGATGTTACGGTACAGGCCCAGATCCTCAAGTTACTGAAAGACCTGCAGGAGCGGCACAACATCGGGGTGATTTTTATCAGCCATGATCTGAGTGTCGTCGCTGACATTGCCGATGACATAGCAGTGATGCAAAACGGCAGATTTGTCGAAACAGGCAAACCTGATGCCATATTCCATAATCCCCAGCATGCCTATACCCGAAAACTGCTGGCAGCCGTTCCCGCCACCCAAAAAGAGCAGGGCAGTGAAGCACAGGCACTACTGGTCAAGGTGGATAATCTGGTCGTGGAGTTTGCCGGCAGCAAAAAACAGGAGGTCTTCAGGGCTGTCAGCGAGGTCACCCTTGAACTCAGACGCCAGGAGATATTGGGGCTGGTGGGCGAATCCGGCTCTGGTAAATCCACCCTGGGCAGAACCATTATCCGTCTGCTGGAACCCGCCGGTGGCAAGGTCATTTTCGATGGTCAGGACATCAGCCACTTCAGCTCTGCCCGGATGAAACCTCTGCGCAGAAGGATGCAGATGATCTTTCAGGACCCCTACGCCAGCCTGAATCCCCGTATGACTGTCTACGACACCCTGGCAGAACCGCTGCTGCTGCATGGGATTTGCACCCGTAAGAATCTGGATACAGCGGTTTTTGAGTTGATGGACTCTATCGGCCTGGCGCGGGAAAGTGTCTTGCGGTATCCCCATGAATTTTCCGGTGGCCAGCGCCAGCGCATCGCCATTGGTCGCGCCATCGCAACCAAACCCGAATTCATTGTGGCTGATGAGCCGGTGTCAGCACTGGATGTGACAATTCAGGCCCAGATCCTGGATCTCCTTCTGGAATTGGTGGATCGGTTTAACCTGACCATGCTGTTTATCTCTCACGACCTGGGCGTGGTTCGTTATCTCTCGGATCGCATTGTCGTCATGAAGGATGGCCAACTGGTGGAGGCGGGGACAGTAGAACAGGTCTTCGATGCGCCGACCCAGGAATATACCAGGGCCCTGTTGAATGCCATTCCGGGTAAATCGCTGCTGGATCAGCAAGCTCCCGACTAGGCGCAGCAGAAGCTCAGAACCCGTCCTTCCAGCTGCGTATAGCCGCAAACACCTCTTCCGGTTTGCCCAGGTCACGACCACTGTGTGCACAGGCCGATTCAATTATCTCCGGGGCATTGCAGCGCAGGAAAGGATTGGTCGCCAATTCCTCGCCGATAGTGGTTGGCACTGTAGGCAGATCCTTGTCGCGCTTGCCTTGCTCCCGTGCAATACGGGCATTGAGGTCTTCATCATCTGGTGTCACTGCATGAGCAAAGGCAAGATTGGACATGGTGTACTCGTGGGCGCAATAAACCCAGGTTCCGGCTTCAAGCCCGGCCAGTTTTTGCAGCGATTGATGCATCATGCCATGGGTGCCCTCAAAAACCCGACCGCACCCACCGGCGAACAGCGTGTCACCGCAGAAAAGTACGGGTGCCTGCCCTCGACTAACGTAGGCAATGTGATCCATGGTGTGGCCAGGAATTTCCAGGATGCTGAAATGTTCACCCAAAAGATCGATTTCGTCACCTTCCCGAAGGGGATGCGTCACGGCCGGGATATTTGGTGAATCAGGCCCGTAAACGGGCACATCAAAGGCCGCCTTGAGGGCAGCAATACCCCCGGTATGGTCGCCATGATGATGCGTGATCAGAATGGCGCTGAGTGTGAGTCCCCCAGCCGAGAGAGCCGCCAGTACAGGACTGGCATCACCGGGGTCAACTATGCCGCACTCTTTACTGCCTGATGGTCTGAACAACCAGAGATAATTGTCATTGAAGGCTTTGACGGGGGTAATTTCCAGCATATTTGACCTCTATGAATGACTGGTGCGACAGGTATATTTCCGTGCTGCAGTTTGGCTGAGCGTGCCGGCGTCTGTCGCAACTCACCGGTGAGTCGGGTATGATAACCAAATTCTTATCGTGTGTCGGTCGCCAAGGTGTTCTGGAAAACTAACAGGGAAACCCTAGATACTCCCGGTTTTTACCATGCCATGAGCGACTGGTATCAAACCCCGCTAGGCGAGCGATTACTGTCAGCTGAGCAGGGCATGCTGGATGAATGCCTGAGTCGGCGATTTGGCTACCATCTCCTGCAGATCAGTTGCGCCAATATCCCCATGTACCGGAACAGCCCGGTGGGACATAAATTTTCCCTGACACATAACATGGAGACCCAGGGGCATGGTCTGGTGGCCAGAGGTGAGGCCATCCCCCTGGCCAGTGACTCCGTGGATGTGGTGTTGCTGCACCATGCACTGGATTTTACCTCTCATCAGCACCAGCTTTTACGTGAGGTTTCCCGCGTGCTGATTGCAGGCGGTCATATCATTATTGTTGGTTTCAATCCCCTGAGCAGTTGGGGCCTCAGAACACGCCTGCCGGGCCGAAAAAAACACCCCTGGCAAGGGCGTCTGCTCAGTACCCTGCGGTTAAGTGACTGGCTCAAATTACTGGATTTCCAGATCGATCAGGTACGTTATGGCGCCTACTACCTGCCGGTAAACTCACCGCAGGTCATCCGTTATTCCGGCATCCCCGATGGCTTTGCCACGCGCCTTAACTGGCCTACGGGCGGGTTCTACCTCATTTCTGCCCGCAAACAGGTGTTGCCTCTGACACCCATCCAGTCTTCCTGGCGGGAATTTGCCAGTGCCAACGTCGGCCTCCCGATTGCAGAAAACATCACACCTGTTTCCCGTGACCTGCTGGCCGCCAGCAATGAGGAAACCAAGCAGTAGCCCTATGCCTGAAGTCGTTCGGATCTATACTGATGGTGCCTGTCGCGGAAATCCCGGACCAGGCGGCTGGGGCGCAGTGCTGCGCTTTGGGGACAAGGAAAAGCTGCTGTATGGCGGTGATCCGGAAACCACCAATAACAGGATGGAGCTGACGGCTGTTATCAAGGCGCTGGAGTGCCTGAAAGGTAATAAATGGCCCGTCGAGATCACCACCGATTCAAAATATGTCCTGCAGGGCATCACTGAATGGATCGCAGGGTGGAAGCGCAAAGGCTGGAAAACCGCCAGCAAGAAGCCTGTTCTGAATGTTGAGCTCTGGCAGGAGCTTGATGCCCTTGTCAGCCAGTTTCAGATTAACTGGCACTGGGTAAAAGGCCATAGCGGACACCCGGAAAATGAACTGGCTGATCAGCTGGCTAATCGCGGTATTGATGAACTTTGATGCCGCCTTTGACACGGAGTAATACCTGACCCATGCGACAGATAGTACTGGACACCGAAACCACGGGGCTGGACCCCGCCCAGGGGCACAAGGTCATTGAAATCGGCTGTGTCGAGATGGTGAATCGCCGTCTTACGGGCAACCACCTGCATGTCTACATCAACCCCCAGCGGGAAGTTGAGGCGGCAGCACTGGAAGTCCACGGTATTACCAACGAATTCCTCGCTGACAAACCCCTGTTCAGGGATATTGCAGACAGCTTTGTGGAATTTGTCAAAGATGCAGAGTTGATTATCCATAACGCGCCCTTCGATATAGGCTTCCTCGACCACGAACTGGCGGCCCTTAAACGGGGCTACAAACCCATGCATGAATACTGTACGGTACTTGATTCCCTGGTCATGGCCAGAAAGAAGCATCCCGGGCAGAAGAATAACCTTGACGCTCTGTGCAAACGCTACATGGTGGACAACACCCAGCGTGAGTTGCACGGCGCCTTGCTGGATGCCGAAATTCTGGCCGATGTCTACCTGATGATGACTGGTGGGCAGTCCAGTCTGTCCCTGGGGTATGAAGAGAATGCATCTCGGGAGCAGGGCGGTGAAATCCGACGCCTGGATACCAATCGCAAGGCACTGCGGGTCATCAGGGCAAACGAGGCTGAAATCAGTGCCCATGAGGCCAGACTGGCAGAAATTGACAAAACAGCTGAAAACGGCTGCCTGTGGCTGAAGGCATGAATAAATTCAGGGCTCAAGAGAATCCGGTATCGGTCGTTAATTCTTGAAGTAGTAGGTCCTGGTGCATATAATCCGTGGCTTCTGTGGACTTAAATATGTCCATTTATCCTTTAAATTCAATCCATTAAAAGAAAATAAGGAATCCCTATGGAAGTGCTCGAAATGGATACCGCAATGCTCGTATCCGGCATTATTCTGGTTATTACCTTCGTCGGTATCTTTACCGAAGGTGTACACGGATTTCACCGTGCCAAATTTGCCCTGGGTGGTGCTGGCGCCATGGTTCTTGCTGGTCAGTATTACGGCTTTTACAGCCCGGATCTGGCCATTGAGGCAATTGACTGGAACGTGATATTCCTGCTTGGTGCCATGATGACCGTGGTGGCCATTATGATTCCCACCGGGGGATTCCAGATGCTGGCCTATAAAATCGCTGACCTCAGTAAAGGGCGTTTGTATCTGCTGCTGGTGATGATGGGAACATTGGTGACCTTCCTGTCACTGTTGCTGGACAACGTGACCACGGTGGTGATTTTTGGTCCATTGATCATTCTCATCGCCAGGGCCATGAACGTCAGCCCGATTCCTTATCTGCTCGCAGCCGCACTGCTATCTGATACCGGTGGTGTTGCTACCCTGGTGGGTGACCCACCCAACCTGATGATCGGTTCAGCTGCCGGCATCGACTTCAATACCTTTTTCTACCATATGGGCGGCATTGTCTTTATCGCATGGATAGGCACCTTGCTGGCCATGAAAGTGGTGTTCAAGAAGGAACTGGCAGAAAAGCCTGAACTCAGGGACTTCAGTCAGCAGGAAGAACTGCATGACCCCTACACCTGGAAAGTCTCCCTGATTGTTCTGGGCATCATGGTGATCGGTTTCATCATGCATAACACCCTGCACTGGGAAGCCTGGTTTGTGGCCGGCATGGGCCTGACTCTCCTTGTTTTCTTCGGCAAGGAAGTAGACATGGATGAGCATTTTGCGGATATCGAGCTGACATTGCTCATGTTCTTCATGGCCCTGTTCATTATCGTGGGCGGTGTTGAGCACAGCCACTTCCTGGAATATATCGGCCAGTTCATCCTGCCTTTTGTCCGTGATGATCTGCTCACTGCCTGTATCGTCCTGATGTGGGTGGCTGCAGTACTGTCTGCCTTCATTGACAACATTCCATTCACAGCCGCCATGATCCCGATCATCCTTGGCCTGGAACAGCAGGGCGTGAACGTAACCGCGCTCTGGTGGGCACTGGCCGCAGGTGTGGGTATGGGCGGTAATGGCAGCCACCTGGGCTCCACAGCCAACGTATTCATCGTGACTATTTCCGAAAAACTGGCCAAGGATGAAGGCAGGCCGGAACTGGCCATCACTCCCGGCCTGTGGTTGAAGAAGGGCTCACCGATCATGATACTTACCCTGATCATTTGCTCCATCATCATGTCAGTCTTCTTTGACTTCTATGACAATCCGGAAGCACTGGCCCACCTGCGTGATGCCGGTGAAGCTGCAATGGAAGCTGCTCACTAGGCAAGTAACTAGAAACGGGGGCTGTCGAGAGGCAGCCCCCGTTTTTTTATTCCCGCTTTAGTTTTTTCGCCATACACGGCAAAATCCCCGTTCGTTAATCCCCTGGAGCATGCATTTTGGAATTTCTGACTGAATACGGTCTGTTTCTGGCCAAAACGGCGACGGTTGTTCTAGCCATTATCATTATCATGGCCGCTGCTGTTGCCAATGCCAGCAAGCAAAAGAAAGACAGCAAGGGCAGCCTGACGGTCACTCACCTGAACAAGGAGTTTGAGGATCTGCGCGATACCATCAAACACGTGGTGGAAGATGAAGACACCCTGAAGGAAGACGCCAAGGCCGAAAAGAAAAAGCGCAAAGCTGAAAAGAAAGCTCGCAAAAAAGCCGGGCAGGATAATGAGCTCAAGAAACGGGTTTATGTCATAGATTTCAATGGCGATCCCAAAGCCTCTCAGGTGGATGAATTACGTCAGAGTATCACTGCCATCCTGAGTGAGGCGCGGGCTGAAAAAGATGAAGTGCTCGTAAGACTGGAAAGTCCTGGCGGCATGGTTCATGCGTACGGTCTGGCAGCATCACAACTCACCCGCATCAGGGAACACAACATCCCCCTGACCATTTGCGTGGACAAGGTAGCCGCCAGTGGCGGTTACATGATGGCTTGTGTTGCCAATAACCTGGTCGCCGCACCGTTTTCCTACATCGGTTCCATTGGGGTGGTTGTCCAGATGCCAAACTTCAATCGGTTACTGAAAGAAAAACACGTGGACTTTGAACAGATCACTGCCGGTGAATACAAGCGCACCTTGACCATGTTCGGTGAGAATACCGAGCGGGGCAGGAAAAAACTCAGCGAGGATATCCAGGAAATTCATGATCATTTCAAGGATTTCATCCGCCTGTCACGTCCCCGAATGGATATCGACAAGCTGGCCACAGGAGAAGTCTGGCTTGGCAGTAAAGCCCTGGAACTCGGACTGGTAGATGCTGTAGGCACCAGTGACGAGTATATAGTTACCGCCTGCAAGGATGCAGAGGTGTACCAGGTAAGCTATGAGAAGAAAAAGAAGATTGCTGACAAGCTGGGGAAGGTGATGGAAAGCGCCATGGACAATACCCTGTCGCGCTGGCTTCACCGCTCAGCCAATCGCGATGAGTGGATTGGCTGAGAAGTGCAGGGATGCAAATAACGCTCTAGCGACGCCGGAACAGGGGCTCGGGCTTGGCTATCGTACTCTGGTAATTTGTCGAAAAATCACTGAGTGCTGACAGGGCCTCGTCCACCTTGATGGCATCATCAAGCATGAAGCTGTCGATACCACACTGGCTCAGATAAAACATCTGGTCACGCATAAAATCACCAGAAGCCCTCAGCTCTCCCTTGAATCCCAGACGTTTGCGCAGAATGGCAGCGGTAGAGAACAGACGGCCATCCCTGAATACAGGAAAATACAGGCAAATCAGCGGCAGGTGATCAACATCACCTTCAAGCTCGTAAGGATCATCCTCACTTTCCAGGCAAACACCTACCTGTTTGCCACTTTCCAGAAGAGACTCTTTTTCAGCGACCCACATGGCCAGCGGCACTATGATACGCTCGGCAGTCTCGGCGCCAGTCACATTGTCCAGGCCGGACGCCATGTCCACTCTTTGCCAGTCATTGCTGGCAACCTGTCCGTCTTTAATCAGCGTTGGCATAAACGCGCTCCTTGTACGGGTCGATGCCGATCCGGTTATAGGTATTCAGGAAGTTTTCACCGTCCTGCCTGTTATCCAGATATACATCGATAATTTTTTCTATCACATCCGGCATGTCATCCTGGGCGAATGACGGCCCAAGGACTTTGCCCAGGGCGGTATCCCGGTCTGAGCTGCCGCCCAGGGTAACCTGGTAGAACTCTTCACCTTTCTTGTCGACACCCAGAATGCCGATGTTTCCGACATGATGGTGTCCACAGGCATTCATGCACCCGGAAATATTCAGTGTGATGTCGCCTATATTCTTGAGCCGGTCAAAATCATCAAAGCGGCGCTGGATAGACTCAGCAATGGGAATGGACTTGGCATTGGCCAGGGAACAGTAATCTCCACCTGGACAGCAAATGATGTCATTGAGCAAACCAAGGTAAGGCGTCGCCAGAGCTTCCGTCTTGCAGTCCTTGTAGAGGTTATAGAGATCCTTCAGACGCACATCGGTCAGCACCAGGTTTTGTTCGTGGGTAACCCGCAACTCACCGAAGCTGTATTTGTCTGCCAGGTCAGCCACATATTCCATCTGTTTGTCGGTGAGGTCGCCAGGGGCAACGCCAGTCTCTTTCAGACAGAGATTTACAATACGGTAGCCTGGCTGCTTGTGAGCAGAGACATTTCGTTCCAGCCAGTGACTGAACATGAGATCAGAGGCAGCAGCCTGATCAATATCAGCGTCATTATCTTCGAGAGGCTCATAGGAGGGGTCAGTAAAGAATGCCTTGCAACGATCCACCTCAGCCTGGGTCAAGATGGCCGGACCA
The DNA here is from genome assembly GCA_964490145.1 of uncultured Enterobacteriaceae bacterium. GTDB lineage: Bacteria > Pseudomonadota > Gammaproteobacteria > Pseudomonadales > Pseudohongiellaceae > Eutrophocola. The sequence goes on along the minus strand of CAZBBS010000079.1, from coordinate 1,211 downwards.
TCCTTGTCGTGCTGCCATTCGGC
>CAZBBS010000079.1:0-1088 GCA_964490145.1 uncultured Enterobacteriaceae bacterium | reverse complement strand
TTTTTCTTGATGTACAAACCGATGTCATGCACCTGGGTGGCAGCCTGGTCGTGCTGTGTACCACAAACAGCAATCTTGAATTTCCGGGGCAGGTAGGCAAATTCCGGATGGAAGGTTGACCACTGACGAATGATTTCACACCAGGGACGGCTATCCTCGATCTCATCGGGCGCAACACCGGCAAACTGGTCGGTCGTGGTATTGCGAATGCAATTGCCACTGGTCTGGATGGCATGCATTTCAACTTCTGCCAGTTCGGCAAGAAGATCAGGGAGCTGTTCCAGGGTAAGCCAGTTGTACTGGATATTCTGGCGCGTGGAGAAGTGGGCATAGCCCTTGTCGTAGTCCCGACTGATGGAAGCCAGCTTACGAAGCTGAACACTGGACAGACAGCCATAGGGGATGGCAACCCTCATCATCGGTGCCAAACGTTGCAGATATATGCCGTTTTGCAGGCGCAGCGGCAGAAACTGCTCAGTGGTCAATTCACCTGCCAGGAAACGCCGGGTCTGATCCCGAAACTGCTGTACCCGTTCCTGCAGCATTTGATGGTCATATTCGTCGTACTTGTACATCTCGCCCTCACGATGTGTCTTGATGGAAAAACTCACAGATTTCTCCGTGGGACAGGAGTGTAGCTGCGGTTTTTCAAGGGGCGCGATAATACTACGTCAACGTCAGCAGTACCATGCTCAGGCCACTGATTTCACAAACAATCCTCCAACAGCCCACAACACCCAACGTTTACTCAAGCAACAACAGGGGCACCGAAAAACCTACTATGGGTAGGGGCTTCTTTGCTTTCTTTTTCGACTTGTCCGACAATGTGCGCCCTCGGCGCAGCAGTCGCCACCATACAACCCGGATTTCGGTCCGGCCCTAATTTAGACCAGTATTCCTGCAAGGACACCCTGAGTTCATGATCGAAATTACAGAATCCGGACAAGCCTACCTTAAACAACTTCTGGACAAGCAGAACTGCGAAGGCATTGCCATTCGCGTTTTCGTGCTGGATGGGGGGACCCCCAAAGCGGAGACCTGCATTGCTTTTTGCAGGCCAGGGGAAGAGCAGGAGGATGACGAAGTTC
>CAZBBS010000078.1:5643-12256 GCA_964490145.1 uncultured Enterobacteriaceae bacterium | reverse complement strand
CTCCTGTCTCCAGCGCGAAGCGCGTCTTTCCCCGCCTCCGCAAATAAGGCGCTTGCGCCTTATTTGACCGTCACCGGCTGCGCCTCATGTATCTTCCTGAACCACTCCGCCGGGCCGGTCTGATGCACTGAGCTGCCGTTCACATCAACGGCAACAGTGACTGGCATTTCATCCACCACGAATTCATGGATAGCTTCCATCCCCAGGTCTTCAAACGCCACCACCCGCGCCTCGCGAATAGCCTTGGACACCAGGTACGCTGCTCCACCCACGGCCATCAGGTAAACCGCCTTGTGTTTTTTGATGGCATCAATGGCTACCTGGCCGCGTTCGGCCTTGCCAATCATGCCCATCAGCCCGGTTTTTTCCAGCATGGCATCGGTGAATTTATCCATGCGGGTGGCCGTTGTCGGACCTGCCGGCCCCACCACTTCTTCACGGACCGGATCCACCGGGCCCACGTAGTAAATAAACTTGTCCTTCAGGTCCACGCCTTCGGGCAGACCTTTTCCGCTGTCGAGCAACTGCAGGATGCGCTTGTGGGCAGCATCGCGACCGGTCAGCATGGTCCCTGACAGCAACAGGGTTTCACCAGGTTGCCAGGTGGCAATGTCTTCCCGGGTCACGGTATCCAGATTCACGCGGCGGGCGGTGGGACCCGCATCCCAGGTGATCTGCGGCCAGTCGCTGAGTTTCGGCGGCTCCAGACTCACCGGACCGGAACCATCCAGCACAACATGGGCGTGACGTGTGGCTGCACAGTTGGGGATCATGGCCACCGGCAATGAGGCCGCATGTGTCGGGTAATCCTTGATCTTGATATCCAGAACGGTAGTCAGACCACCCAGGCCCTGGGCACCGATACCCAGCTCGTTAACCTTGTCCATCAGTTCCAGGCGCAATTCCTCAACCCGGTTTTGCGGACCACGTGCACGCAGCTCATCGATATCGACGGGATCCATCAACGCTTCCTTGGCCAGCAGCGCGGCTTTTTCTGCCGTGCCCCCAATACCAATGCCCAGCATACCCGGCGGACACCAGCCGGCACCCATGGTTGGTACGGTCTTGAGCACCCACTCGACAATGTCATCACTGGGATTGAGCATGGCCATCTTGGCCTTGTTCTCGGAACCGCCGCCTTTGGCTGCGACGGTAATGTCCACTTTATCGCCAGGCACAATGGAGGTATGTATGACTGCCGGCGTGTTATCTCCGGTGTTCTTGCGGGCACCGGCGGGATCGTTGAGGATGGAGGCACGCAGGACATTGTCCGGATGAGTATAGGCCTGACGCACGCCTTCGTTGATCATGTCTTCCAGGCTCATGTCGCCTTCCCACGAGACCTTCATCCCCACTTTCACGAACACCGTAACAATGCCGGTGTCCTGGCAGATGGGACGCTTGCCTTCGGCACACATGCGGGAATTGATCAGAATCTGGGCCATGGCATCTTTCGCCGCCTGGGATTCCTCCCGTTCATAGGCACGATAGACAGCCTGAATGAAATCCAGTGGATGGTAATAGGAAATGTATTGCAGGGCATCAGCAACACTCTGGATCACATCTTCCTGGCGAATCACGGACATGGTTGGCTCCTGGAAACTGCACTGCTGATAAAACAACGCGCTGTGGCGATAAATGCTCACACAAGCGGTTCTGCAAGCCGTGCAAAATTGTTTACACTATATTCCGGTCCTGTTCAGAACGAACAGGAGCGGCATTCTAACATGCTTATTGAAGCCCTGATTAGCCGGGCCAGGAAACACAGATATTTTATGTCCATGAACAATCGCCTGATTTGCACATTGCTCCTTGCCTGCCTGTTATCCCTGACGGTCGGCCTGGTCCAGGCACAGGAAAACTTCACTGTCCTGTTCCTGGGGGATTCCCTGACCGAAGGTTACGGCCTTGAAACCGGCGAATCCTTCCCTGATCTGATTGAGGAAAAACTGGACACAGACCAGTTGGCCCATATCCGTATCATCAATGGCGGCAGCAGCGGTTCCACGTCGGCCAGCGGGCTGAGTCGTTTACAGTGGTATATCCGGTCCCGTCCTGACCTGATGGTGCTCTCTCTTGGCGCCAATGATGGCCTGCGCGGATTAAGCGTGGAGGAAATGAAGGCCAATCTGTCAAAGACCATCGAATTCGCCCAGGGCAACGGCGTGAAAGTGCTGCTCACCGGCATGCTGATTCCACCGAATTACGGGCCCGAATATACCGAGGCCTTCGCGGCCGTGTTCCCTGATCTGGCACAGCAGTATGACATACCACTGATGCCCTTCCTTCTGCAGGATGTGGCCGCCATTCCTGAGCTCAACCAGGCTGACGGCATACACCCCAACGTGGAAGGCACAAAGATCGTGGCGGACAATGTCTATGCTTTCCTCAAACCCTTCCTGCCGGATGCCTGAGCAGCACTTATCCCTGCAGAGAAAACGTTTCTATCTGCGCATTCTGCATGGGGGAATCCACCGGTTGTTCCAGCACCAGTGGAATATATTTCAGATTAATCTGGCTGCCGTTGATATCAGCCTGAATCACACTCTTGGTATGGGCCTCGGGCCGCTCCATTAATACCGACCGGGCTTCCATCCCCGGAATCTGGATCAGGTGATAGCCCCTGAGAATTTCATCGGCATCATTGAGCTTGTCGCCCATTTCCTCACTCCAGCCCCTGAACACCTGCCGCCTGAAGGCCCTGACTTCCTCATCCTGAATCGCCGCAGAGCACACCATGTACCAGCGCTTGAATGCCAGCGCGGGCCTGGTCAGTGTATTGCCATCCCAACTGAACTGCAGTTGCCGCTTTTTAGCAATGAGGTACAGATCAAAGGGGTTGTAATCGCCATAATGCCGCCCGGACAGCCAGGCCCTGACGTCGTCGAAGCCGCCCTGAGCCAGGGCCTCGGGAATGATTTTACCGCGGGAAAGTCGCCCCTGCTGATGCGGGGACCGGTAGCGGTTGAGCAGGGCCAGAATCACGCCCCGGCTATTGACGCCGAACCAGGTGCCGCCGGCAGACAGGTCCACCGGATGAAACAGGCGAATCCCTCCCCGGGTCGTGGAATGCAGAACACCGGATTCAGCACGGCCCAGCTGTTCATCACGATTCATCGTGACCACACAGCGTTTCTTGCTGCTATATATAGTCAGGGTGCACATGTCATTGAGGACTCCGGAGCAGGAGATTCTATCAGGACTGTCAGGGCTTACCGAGATTCAACGCGGCATTTGCAATAAAAATGACCTGGCACGGTCATTCTCCAGCAGGCCAATTGTAATGGCCAGGGACGTGCTTTATCCTGTCAGTCCTTATGCCTTTTTGCCGCCAGTGAGTCGCCAGTAGTAGCAATGATTCTTCAAATTAACGACCTGTGCAAAACATTCCAGACCGCCGCCGACATTGAACCCATTGAGGTACTCAAAAACCTCAACCTGTCCATGACCGCTGGTGAAACCCTGGCGATCCTCGGACAGTCCGGCAGCGGCAAATCCACTTTCCTGACCCTGCTGGCAGGCCTCGACAACCCCTCGTCAGGCTCCATTATCCTGAACGGACAGAACATGCATGATCTGAACGAGGAAGCCCTGTCCAAATTCCGCGCCCAGAATATCGGCATCATCTTCCAGCAGTTTCACCTGATGTCTCACCTCACCGCACTGGAAAATGTCAGCCTGCCGCTGGACCTGTTCAAGGACCCGGATGCCGCTGACAAGGCCCGCGATGCCCTCGAACAGGTTGGGCTGTCAAAGCGGCTGGGGCATTTTCCCCACCAGCTCTCCGGTGGCGAATGCCAGCGTGTGGCCATTGCCCGCGCCATGGTGGTCCGGCCGAGCATCCTATTGGCGGACGAACCCACCGGCAACCTGGACAGTGCCACCGGCGATCATGTCAGCGACATGATTTTTGACCTGGTGGAAAAACACAACATGACCCTGCTGTTTGTCACCCACAATGAGGAACTGGCCCTGCGCTGCGCCCGTCAGCAGCGACTGCAGGACGGCCGGTTCATCTGACGGGAGCAGCATACCTATCATGCTCTGGCTGCAACTTGCCCTCAAGGAAATCACCAACAACTTCCGCTTCAGCCTGTTCTTTGTTCTGAACCTGGGCATAGGCCTGATCGGTTTTATTGCGCTGGACTCCTTCAAGAGCTCCATCGACCAGCACCTGGAAAACAATTCCAAATCCATTCTGACGGCCGACGTGCAGGTGTCTTCACGCTTTCCACTGACCGAGCAGGAATACACCCTCTCCGAACAACTGCTTGATACAGATATCCTGTCAGTCTCCGACCAGGTCTCCTTCCTGTCCATGGTGGCGGGCGCAGAGAATTCCCGAATGAGCACCCTGATCGGCATTGATACCCAGTATCCCCAGTACGGTGACATCATCCTTCAGGACGCAGGCAATGTTTCCCAGGGGGACGCCCGACAAGCCCTGGTCAGTGGCGACAATATCTGGGTGGCCCGTGACCTGATGGTGATCCTTGACCTTCAGATTGGCGATCCACTGAAAATCGGCGACAGGGTTTTTACCATCACCGATGTCATTCTCGAAGACCCCAGCAGCACCATCTCCGCCATGTCAAATTTCCCGGCCATCTACATGGGACTTGATCAGATCGACAGCACCGGCCTGATCCAACTGGGCAGCCGCATCACCTATTCCCGCTTTTACAAATTGCCGGAAGACTATGATCTCAACGGCCTGGAGGAAGCCTTCAATGCCATGGAGCAGGAGGTTTACCGCGACACCCGCCGCCTGAGCATGACCACCCACCAGGAGGAAAGCGAAGACCTGGGTGAGGTCCTCAATTACATGAACAACTATCTGGGCCTGATTGCATTGATCGCCCTGTTTCTGGCAGGTGTCGGCGCCGCCTACCTGTTCCGGGCCTTTTTCACCTCACGCTTCAAGGATATGGCCATATTGATGTGCCTGGGCGGTACGCCCCGCGAGGCTTACAAGATGACGCTGGTACAGATCGTGATCCTGGGGAGCATCAGCGCAGTACTGTCCAGCCTCATTGCCTTTCTGGCCCTGCCGTTATTACCCTTATTGTTCGAAGGTTTCCTGCCTCGCGGCTTCTCCAACGCCATGGAGCTCAACTCCCTGTTTCTGGCGCTGTTCATGGGCACCGTAGGCAGCATCATCTGCTGTCTGCCGATCCTGTCGAAAATCTATGACCTGAATCCCATCGGCCTGTTCCACGAAAACGTCCAGCCCAGTGCCGGCTCAGGTCACTGGCGTCGGCATATCGCCAGCTATGCCCCCATCGTTCTGACCTTCTGGGCGCTGGCCATGTGGCAGGCACAGTCCTTTTTCATCGGTACCATTTTTGTGTCCGGTTTTCTGGTGGCCATTTTTATCCTCGGCGCCGTCGCCTGGATGATTCTGCAGGCCTGCACTGTTTTTGCCACTGGCAAACAGGTCACCCGCAAGATTGCCCTGCGCAACCTCAGTCGTAATCGGCTCGGGGCCATTTCCTGCTTTCTGGCCATCGGACTGGGCGCCCTGCTGATCAACCTGATTCCCCAGATCCAGAAAGGTCTCCAGGATTACATTGCCCAGCCTTCCGATTACTCTGTACCGGACTTCTTCATGTTTGATATTCAGCCGGAGCAGCTGGATGTGCTGGAAAGCGTGATTGGTGAACGGGGTTATGCCCTGTCCTTCCTCTCCCCCATGGTGCGGGCACGACTGGATGGGGTGAATGGTCAGGAGATCGATGATCCCGAGGAAACACCAGATGAGCAGTTGATGCGCCGCCGCATGTACAACCTCACCTACCAGGACAACCTGAAGGATTCGGAGACCATCGTCGAAGGTGTTACCTGGGAAGGCCCCTGGGACTTCACCTCGGATGAACTGCCCGGCATTTCCCTGGAAGAAAATTTTGCCGCACGCATGGGACTGAAGATTGGTGACACCATGAGTTTCGATGTCCAGAGCGTGCCGATTGAAGGACGGATTATCAATACCCGGGAAGTGATCTGGAATTCCTTCCAGCCCAACTTCTTTGTGTCCTTCCAGCCCGGCGTGCTGGACCCTGCCCCCAAGACCTTTGTCGCCGCCATTGCCAATGTGGATGAAGCCGACCGCCTGGCAGTGCAGAACAGCATCGTAAACACATTGCCCAATATCAGCATTATCAATGTTCAGCAGATTGTCGCCAGGATTCTTGATATCACCGACCAGATCAGCTGGGCCATCCGCGTGATGGCCTATCTGTCGATTTTTGCCGGATTGGTGGTGCTCTTCTCCATTGCCCGCTATGAAGTGAAATCCCGGTTCTGGGAAATCAACCTGTTGAAAATCCTCGGCGCCAACTTCAGTGATGTGAAACGTATCGTGGAAATCGAATTCGGCATTCTGGGCTTTTTTGCCGCTTTTTCCGGGGTCAGCCTGAGCCTGGCCATGTCTTATGGCATTTCCTGGTTTATCTTCGATGGCATCTGGAGTTTCTCGCCAGGCATCACCCTGTTCACCATTCTCGCCATCTGCGCCCTGAGCGTGATCACGGCGCTTGCAGCCACCCTGTCTGTGCTGCGCCAGAAACCCCTGGAACTGCTGCGTACAACCTGAGGCCTGACGCTGCTATCCCCC
>CAZBBS010000078.1:0-5543 GCA_964490145.1 uncultured Enterobacteriaceae bacterium | reverse complement strand
CAAGCTTGTACTTGTGTGAAACAGTACGAAGAATCAGAATACTGCTTGTGCAAAAATCAGTACAACAATAACGCCCAGAGCTACCCCATGAAAGCCACCCGCCTGATTTCACTGGCCCTGATAGCCATGGTCCTGATCTCCGACCTGAGCCTGGCCCAGGGCAACAGCCGTAATAGCCCGAATCGTTCTGCCGAAGTCAGGCAGAACCGGAGTAATCCAGCCGACGACAGACGCAATGAACGTGCCCAGGAAAATCGTGCCCGCCTGGAAGAACGCGTCAGCGAAAATCGTGCCCGCGCTGAAGAACAGTCTGGCAGAAATCGCGATGACGATGAACGGGATCGTGACCGCGACAGGGACCGCGATGATGACGACCGGGATCGTGACCGCGACAAGGATCGGGATGACGATGACGATTAAAATAATCTGAAAACACCACATGAAGAAGCCGGCATATTTGCCGGCTTTTTATATTCCTCCAGTCAATCTTTGACCGCTCAACCCCTGGAGTGCCCCAAAAACTTCTACCCATTCCATGTCAACCATTCCATAATAGCTGCGTTTCATTACTGACCACCTATTTCACAACCCGGAAAGGCATGAAAAGACTCGCATACACCATCGCACTATTTATCCTGACCCTGCCCTACCAATTATCCTGACCCTGCCCTACCAAGCCCTTCAAGCACAGGAATCACTTTATGACGCCACCTATCGTTTCGACGACAAGCGCCTGGACGTTTCCTGTGTGAAGATTGTGAAACCATCCGGCAAATCCAAGTCGGCATGGTCAGTAACCTTTGAAATTCGCGATAATGATGTATTGAGACTGACATCACCTTCATTCAAACTCAGTGAAATTCCTGCAGACTGCCACAACACCTTCACGTTAGCCGCGGATGGCCAGAGCGCTGATTTTGTCGCACTTAACACGCGCGTTGACGGCCAACCTGACCTGACCTACAACCTGACCGCCCGGCTGGTTGTAGCCAACAATCCCAACCTGGATTTCGACATTCTCGAGCAGGTGGAAGCCGGGACACAGCAAACGCGGCAATATACCAGCCTGTATTTTTCGGCCTCGGACGATGGCGACGGCGAATGCAGTTTCGGCAATGTAGATCAGTGCCGGTTATTCAATATTCGCTTCTACCTGGAAAGAGAAGAAAACGGAAATGCCACTAGCATCGATATCGCAGACAACACGTTAACAGAAGTACTCCCTGATACCAGGGCCGTCATGGCCGATGTCAGTCCCGACGGCAAACACCTGGCCTTTCTTTTTACCGGTCAGGATGATCCGGTCCTGTAATATCGCCACAGTTACATTCTCAATCTCGACACTGACCAGCTGCTGGATCTCACAAACGACACGCATAACGGTCAGGGTGATTGGCCACACTGGATTTCAGACACGAAAGTCATGTTTTCCAACACCAACAACTGCCCGGATGGCTCAAACAGTCCAGGCTGCAGTTTTGAATCCCGCTACAGCGACCTGATGCTCGCCACAATAAATACCGACGCAACCTCGGTTACCAGCCTGCAGTTTCTGTTCGGTGATGTCGATAGTGCCGGCTTCAATTCGCGGGATTGTGATGCCAGTGACTCGGTATTTAAAACTGACAGTGCCAGCATCATCGCTTTCCACAGCACCACCATTGATGGCAAAAGCGAGACCCGGGATGATGCCTGCCCCTTTGTTGCCGGCTTTCCCGGCATCAACGGCGAGCCCTATGCCGGCCCCAAACCCATCATCTGGGATATGAACAGCGTGGCGGGCAATTCCGCAGCCAGTGATCTGGTAGCCGGTGAGGATTATTTCACCTTCGATATGGAGGCAGCAGGCATCAACTCCCTGGCCCACCTGTACTTTTCTCCGGAAGGCATCGTTCTGGGCACTGAACAAAATACCGTGGAACAGCCTCTGCGTGCCTGCTCCATGCCTGACATTTCCATTACTACTGAAGGCCTCCAAGCCTGCAAGGATGCAGGGGGGACTGTGTTGCTCTACAACAGGATTTTTGGTTTTGAACTCACAGGAACCCAGTACGAGAATGTCAGACGCAGCAGCAATCCACGCCTGCCGCTGTTTACTCACCGCCACCCATCCGAGCTACCGGATGCAGAGGATTACTACGACTCACAAGTTACAGGCGAAAACTTCCAGTACAAGTATGCAGAATTCCTGAACAGTGACACCACGATCCTGGCGACCGTGATGAGCCACGACACCAATTCCAGCGAGATGGCGTTTTCACGCCTCATGATCATTGATTTTGCCGACCCGAATGCACCCTTCTATTTTGACCTGACGGGCTGGCTGGAAACCCAGCAACCCTTGAGATGGCCAGCCGGATCGGCCCAGGGATTCACGGGAACAGCCGGCAGAAATAAATGAATAAATGAATGATGCCGGACTAGCAGTGGTCAACATCAACCTGCGGTTTCTCCTGACAGGCTGGGCCTTCACCCGAGATAACCAGAGAACCACGCTTGGACTTTGCGCCGTATAAAGCCATGTCAGCCATACGCACCAGACCATCTATATCTTCGTCCAGAATCTCCTGATTGGGATACAGACTGACACCTATACTGGCGCCAATCTCTATAACTTTCCCTTCGATCACATACAGATTGGCCAGATTTTTTATGATTTTATTGCCAATCATGCGAATGGTTTCAATATCATCGACATTCTTCAGCAATACGACGAACTCGTCGCCGCCATTTCGCTCTGCAAAATCACACTTTCTGATACTTTTGGTTAGCCGGGTGGAAACCTGCTTCAGGATGGCGTCTCCATATTGATGTCCCAGCGTGTCATTGACCCGCTTGAAATAATCCAGATCGATGAACAACACCGCAAAGCAGGTTTTATAGCGGCGCGCATAGTGAATGTTATTCTCGATCTCGCTGAACAAATACCGTCTGTTAGGCAGTCCGGTCAATTCATCATGGTAGGACAGGAAAATGGTTTTTTCTTCAATCTGCTTCCGATGAATGATGCTGGAGATTATGCGGCCGCAGGAGCTGAGGAACTCAACCTCTTCCTCGGTCTGCACATGACCATGTTTGACATAAAGGTTCAGGACGCCCAGGGTTTTCTGGTTAAACACAAAGGGGATGACATAGTGGCCGTGCTCGGTAATCCCTGCCGGCATGTTTTCATGATCATGATCCAGGCAGGATTTGAATACGATCTGCCGGGTCTGTGCCGCGCGGCCGCACAAACACTGTCCGTAATCCAGTTTCTGGCACATACTGACGAGTGAGGTGCTCAGGTTTCTGTGGACAATCATCCTGAGTCCTTTTTCTCCATCCTGAAGAAATACCGCTCCCTTGTGCTCAAGGGTCAACCATTCGATACCCAGGACCAGATCGAGAATAAGTTCCAGCTGGATCACCAGGTCAACCGGACTCAGAGATATTTCAAGAATCTTGCTGATAGCCGTCTGGCAATCATTTTTACGCCTGAGCGTAAGGATAAGGTCCTTGTAATACTTGTCTACATCATGGAAATCCGCGATTTCAGCAAAAATTTTCTCAAGAGAGACACCATCTCCACTCCCTGGATCACTCTCTTTGTCTTCAAATTGGCTCAACATGCCCATAACACAAATTCCGTGTGTGAGGAGGTCTACTTGATTATCCTTACGACATAAACAGGCGATCCTTTAATTGCATATCATTATCATTCCGGAGCACCAGATCAGGAACCCTCACTCAAAAAGAGATACGATCCGGCTGCAAACAATAAAGCCGGGACTAACCCGGCTTTATTGAAGCATTGCTGCTTTTACCCTGTCCTAGAGTCCCGAAAACAGCGCCTTCCCGTTTCCGTCCTGAACCGACTGGGCAATACCGATATCCGTGTACTCCTTGGCGCGAAACCCCTTGACACTAACCCTGTCCCCCGGCTTGAGATCATTTCTGCGCCATCCTTTACGCATCAGGCCAACAGGGCTGGGCAATTCAAAATTCCAGTGTACAACCGTGCCATCCTCAAGGGTTTCATCCACATACAATCTGGCATGGGGACTGGTCCAGGCCAGCTCAACCACGGCACCGGTGATATCCACCTTGATGTTGGGATCAAAGGCCGCTGCCGAATGATGGGCGCTGACAGTTGTGGTGAATACCAGCAAACCGGAAATCAGCAATGAAAAAACGATTTTGAATGACATGATATTTCCTTTTATTTTAAAGCCTAAAACCTGAATCTGGTTTGTTGCCTCTTGCCTCTCAATTATTGAACACTGTCGAACAACTCAACATCCTGTTCATTTTCCAGGCAAATCTCTTCCACAAGCTCTGTATCAACCACCGCGTCGCTTCGCAGCACAACTGTCCAGGGTTTGGTATAGGCCTTGGGATCATCTATTGTCAGCTCGATTTCCAGGCTGCCGAAATCTGTACGAGTCAGCTTTTCGGTGATCCTGGCCGACTCTGTCACCGGATTGCCGCTCATATCAAGCCACAGGTCATCACGATACCCCAGAGATTCAATGACCAGGCTCTCACCCTCCCAGTGCCCGATGGAGTAGCCATTCCAGTAGGGAAAGGGATCTTCCGGCAAGGGCCGCCCATCCAGAAAAATCTGCCGGTAGCTGGCATTGAACTCATGCAGAATGACTACCAGGTCGGGAGTCTGCACGATTTTGAAATACTGGGGCAGATAGTAGCCTCTTGGAAAATTCGGCGGCAGACACCTGGCATGCGGATCATCCATCGCCTGTCGGGCACTGCGCTCAGCCACCAGGTCGGCAGCCCATGGCTGGTATGGCAGACCGTCTTCAAGGCTGCGGGCAACATTTACCTGATCTGCCGGAAGCCCCATCTGTGCAATACAGGTGGCCTCGTCAGGGCAGGCATCCTGCTGGATATCTGCAGCAATCCAGATGCCGGACAGGTCCGGGACGCCATTGGCCGCTCGTGGAGTTTCGGCATCCAGGTCGGCACTGCCATCGGCATTTCTCGGGATACCGGGCGTGGGATAATCAAACCACTGTGCCTGGCATGGCAAGGCACACAATAGCACTACAGCAAAAGCAAAAACCGACTTCATTGATACCCCCTCTCAAATCAGAGTGGAAGGATATAGGTCAGAAAGCGATACGTCTACCGCCTGCGTTTCAATTATTGCAGGCAAAAAAAAAGCGCAGCTTTTGGCTGCGCTTTTTTGACTAGCACTTTTCGACAACAGCGTTATTTTGTACGCCAGCTGTCTGCATAGTTTTCACGAGCATCCTGTGCATATGGCGTCGGGGAAACCCTGACACGTACTTCACACTGTTTGTGCGGCTCGATGGAAGTTTTCTCGGTGATCGGATCTTCACCCCATTTCAGGGTCAGGATGTCACCGATTTCAACGTCTGCATCAACAACGGCCAGAGACAGCAGGCAGCGTTCGTTGTAGGAATAGCCATTGAACATGGACATACCTACACGCTTGCCGTCTTTGAGCAGCTCATCAGCGTTGCTGGAAGAGTAGTTGTGGTTCGGGAAGTCGATCCACTTGTAAGCCAGACCAGGCTCGAAAG
>CAZBBS010000077.1:0-12798 GCA_964490145.1 uncultured Enterobacteriaceae bacterium | reverse complement strand
CGGCAGCAAAAGCCGCAATGTAGGTCAGGGCATACCAGTGAATCTGGAGCGGGCCAAGGGAGATGGCGATGGGGTCGATTTGCGGGTAACGCAGCATAAAAACGGTTCTGGCCGGGAATGGACTTACCTGCTCGAAGTATAACTTTTTGTGCCGGCTTTAGGGTGAGCTTTTTCGCGTTTGTGACTAGCTATTGCGGGAGGTGCGCAGGAGGCGTTCGATACCGGCGTTGTAGAGCTCGATATCCACGAGGGCCTTGACGGCTTCGGTGTCTTCCTCGGCCAGCACTTTATCCAGCAGTTCCACGGCCTGCTGGTAGGACATGTTGCGGATGACGGATTTCACCTTCAGCAGGCTAGTGGCGTTCATGGACAGCATGTCGTAGCCCATGGCCATCAGCAGAACGGCGGCCCCGGGGTTACCGGCCATTTCGCCGCAGACACTGACCCGCAGGTTCTGGGCGTGGGCCATATCGGCAATCAGCTTGAGGGCGGTGAGCACGGAAGGATGCAGGGTTGAATAGATGCCGGAAACCCGTGGGTTGTTGCGGTCGATGGCCAGCAGGTACTGACTAAGATCATTGGTGCCCACGGACACAAAATCTATACGGGTGGCCAGCGGCTTGATCTGGTACATGAGGGCCGGAATCTCGATCATGACGCCCACCTTCGGGCGGACAATCTGCCAGCCCTCTTCCAGCAATTCCTGGTAGGCACGCTTGATGAGGTTCAGGGAATAATCCACCTCGTTCATGTTGCTGATCATGGGCAGCATGATCTGCAGATTATCCAGACCATTGCTGGCTTTCATCATCGCCCTGACCTGGGCAATGAAGATTTCGGGATGATCCATGAACACGCGGATGCCGCGCCAGCCCAGAAAGGGGTTCTCTTCCTTGATGGGGAAATATGGCAGAGGTTTGTCACCACCGATGTCCAGTGTACGCATGGTCACCATTTTCGGGTGAAAGGCTTCAAGCTGCTGGCGATAAATTTCGGTCTGCTCCCTTTCCGTGGGGAAACGTTCTCTCAGCAGGAAGGGCACTTCGGTGCGGAACAGGCCGATGCCCTCCGCGCCACGTTCGATGGAACGCAGCACATCAGTCATCAGTCCCGTGTTGACCCAGAGTTCGACCCGATGGCCGTCCAGGGTTTCGCAGGGCAGGTCCTTGATGGACTCGAGCCCTTCGGAAAGCTGTTCTTCCTCGCGAACAATTTCCATGTAACGGTCGCGCAGTTCATCTGAAGGGTTGGAATACACGCGGCCGTTGTAACCATCAACGATGATTTCCTTGCCATCGAGTTCCGAGAACGGCAGGTCCTGGATACCCATCGCGGCAGGTATGCCCATGGCGCGGGCAAGAATGGCCACATGGGAGTGACCGGAACCCTTGGAGGAGACAATGCCCGCGAGATTTTCCTTGGGTACCTCTGCCAGCATCGCGGCGGAGAGATCCTCACTCACCAGGACGCAGCGATTCGGGTATACACGGTCTTTCTGCTGCTTGTCCTGGAGGTAGAACAGGACGCGAGAACACAGATCCTTGATATCGGTGGCACGCTCGCGCAGGTAGTCATCGTCCATCGCTTCCAGGTTGCGGACATGATCCCTGGCCACCTTGGCCAGTGCACCCTGGGCCCAGTTGCCCTGCTTGATGTGGGCGATTACTTCGGCACCCAGGGCATGGTCGCTGAGCATGTGCAGGTAGGCATCGAACAGCTCGCGCTCTTCCGGACGCAGCTGACCCTTGATCTTCATTTTCAGTTCGCTGATGTCGATACGAACCGAGTTGAGGCATTCGTTGAAGAAGGCAATCTCGTGATCGATGTCCTCCACCTGGCGGCTGGGAATGGCGCTCAGGTCTGCCGGTGGAAAAACTGTCACTGCCTCGGCAATCACCACACCCGGAGCGCCGGGAACACCATCAAAGCTGGCGTCTGTCGTCTTCATCCCCGTGGGGCTGAAACCGGTGATCGCGCCGCGGGCTTCCTCGTTGGCAATGATACCGGCCAGCTGGGCCGACAGGGTGATCAGGAAGGCTTCTTCCTCGGCATCAAAGTCACGGACTTCAGCCTGCTGGACGACCAGTACGCCGAGTACTTCACGATGGTGAATGATGGGCACACCGAGGAAGGATTCGAATTCCTCCTCACGGGTTTCCGGAATGTACATGTACCGGGGGTGGGACGAGGCATGTTCCAGGTTGACCGGTTCGGCACGCTGGGCCACCAGACCCACCAGACCCTCTTCAGGTGCCAGGCTGGCCTTGCCCACGGAATCCGGATCCAGACCCTTGGTGGCCATGAGCACGTAGCGGTTAATATTGTGATCGAGCAGGTAAACGGAGCATACCTTCACGTCCATGGCCTTCTGGACACGGCGGACGATGATTTCCAGGGAGGTATTGAGGTCTTTGGCCTCATTGACCTCCTGGATGATGCTGCGCAGGACTTCTAACATAACCGGCTCAGGAGGCCTGTTCCTCCACGTTGCTGGTGTTATCCAGGGCGTTGCGGAAAGGTGCCTTGAGTTCTTGCAGGGCCTTTCGGTACACCTTGCGTTTGAATGAGACCACCTGGTTGACCGGATACCAGTAACTGACCCAGCGCCAGTGATCGAACTCGGGCTTGTCACTCATATCGAATCGGATTTTTTCGGTATCGGATAACAGCCGCAGCAAGAACCACTTCTGCTTTTGTCCGATGCAGACCGGATGGGAATTCTGGCGGATCAGGTGCCTGGGCAGGCGGTAGCGCAGCCAGCGATCGGTGCAGGCGATGATTTCCACATCTTCGGGGTCCAGTCCCACTTCCTCGTTGAGTTCGCGAAGCAGGGCCTCTTCCGGTGATTCATGACGCTGGACACCGCCCTGTGGAAACTGCCAGGCATCCTGCCCAAGACGCTTGGTCCACAACAACTGGCCATCGTCGTTGAAAATTATGATGCCCACATTGGGCCTGAAGCCATCTGAATCAATCACGTCAATTCACTTCCCGCGTCCGGCAGGCGCACCTGGTCCAGTGGCACCTACCCAACACGTATCACATCGTTTAACAAACACAGGGCCGCCAGCAAATCGGCGGCAGGGCAACATTACCCCTGGTGGTTGTCCCTGTAATCCTCGGCACTGAGCAGCTCCTTGAGCTCCTCGTCATTTGTCATGCGGATTTTTAAAATCCAGCCGTCGTCATAAGGTGAGGAATTGATGGTCTCCGGACTGTCCGACAGCAGGTCGTTGACTGCAACGATCTCTCCCGACACTGGTGCATAGATATCCGAAGCGGTTTTGACGGACTCAACAACACTGACCTCATCTCTTGCCGAAACCTGCGTTCCAACTTCCGGCAATTCGACAAAGACCACATCGCCCAGTTCGCTCTGGGCAAAGTCGCTGATTCCTACGGTGGCTATGCCGTCATCCCCGGGTTTTGTCCATTCGTGGGAAGCGGCGTAGTAACGATCTTCTGGTGTTTCGCTCAACTGCAATTCCTCTAACTTGCCAGCCTGAATGCTTCATGTCGCAAACGGCCAACCATATGACATGCAAGCATCATAAGGTCGATCAGGACATCCTGCAAGATGGAAATTGTGGGTGAAAATACCCGGTTATACCGGTCGGCGGGCGCTGCGTATCAGCAGGTAAACCGGCACCAGGCCAATCAGGATAAGCGTTACCGCGGGCAGCGCCGCCCGCTCCCACTGACCTTCAGCGGTCATGGTGTAAATGCGAACCGCCAGGGTGTCCCAGCCGAAGGGCCGCATGATCAGGGTAGCCGGCATTTCCTTCATCACATCCACCAGAACGATAGTGAACGCGGTGATCAGGCCGGGCCTGAGCAACGGGATGTAAATGCTACGGAGCAGTCGGCCGGGACCCGCGCCCAGCAGCCTGGCAGCATCAATCAGGGAGGGTTTGACCTGCTCCAGGCCGGATTCCACAGGCGCATAGGCCACGGCCAGGAAGCGGCAGCAATAGGCCACCACCAGGGCAATAACGGATCCTGTCAGCAAGGTTCCCAGGGAGCGGTCTAGCAGGGTGAAGCCAAGCATGATACCCACGGCAAGCACAGAACCGGGAAGTGCATATCCCAGGGTGGCGGTGCGAATGGACAGGTCGGCCCAGCGCCGGGCCAGTGTCGATCCCGGCTGGCGCCTGACAAAGGCGAGTAGCATGGCAATACTGACCGCCAGCAGGCCAGCCATGGCCCCCAGGCTCAGGGTATGTCCCAGAAAGCCCATATACCGGGCATCCAGTTCCCCAAATCCAGCCTCCAGCATCCAGACCAGCAGCTGCCCGAGAGGGATCAGGAAAGCCATGATCAGTATCAGTGAGCAGAACACGGCAGCACCAAGGGCTGTGGAGCCCTGCAGGTGGTAGGTGGAGCGATTCTGGGCGCCATCCTGGGTATAGCGAGCCCGATCCCGGGACTGCTTCTCCAGTACCAGGGTCACACCCACAAACAGCAGCAGCAGCGAGGCCAACTGGGCTGCAACCGTCAGGTTGAACAGACCGTACCACGCGTTATAGATAGCGGTGGTGAAAGTATCGTAATTGAACACGGAAACAGCCCCGAAGTCCGCCAGGGTTTCCATCAGGGCCAGTGCAAGGCCCGCCACTATGGCTGGCCGGGCCACCGGAATAGCGATGCGAAAAAAGGCCTGACGCCGGTTAAGGCCCAGCAGGCGACCGGCATCGAGCAGACGCCGGCCCTGGTTCAGAAAGGCGGCTCTGGCCAGCATATAGACGTAGGGATACAGCACCAGGCTGAGAATAATGATAACGCCACCGGCTCCCTGGACATCAGGAAACCAGGCGTCTTGCCCGAATTCGAGCCGGACAAAGCGCTGAATTGGACCGGCGTAGTTCATCAGGCCCAGGAACACAAAGGCCATCACATAACCGGGGATCGCCAGGGGCAGCATGAGGGCCCATTCAAAGAATCTGCGGCCCGGGAATTCACAGATGGTGGTGAGCCAGGCCAGACTGACACCCAGCAGGATAACGCCGCTGCCGACACCCAGTACCAGCCAGAGTGTGTTCAAAGCCAGGCGGTCAAGCTTGGTATCGATAAGGTGCTGCCATATTTGCTGTTCACCGGTACCAACGATTCCCCATTGGCTGAGGATGATTAGCAAGGGAAAAATAACAATGGCTGCCGCAATAAACGCCAGACCTCGCCAGAACCAGCCTTGTGTGTGGATGGCGCGCGACATAAGGCCTAGCGGTAGTCTGCCCGGTCCATCAACATAACAGCTTCAGCCTGGAGACGGCCGGCGGTTTCCACGTTCAGGTCATCCTGCCTGAACTCCCCCCAGCTGGCGACAAGCGCCACCGGGGCAATGGCCGGGTTGGCCGGGTATTCCAGATTAAGCTCCGAAAACATCTGCTGGGGCTCCTCCGTGGACAGCCACTCGATGAGTTTGGCCGCTGCGGCCGGGTTTTTGGCATGACGGGTGATTCCTGCCCCGGAGATATTCACATGCACACCGCTGGTGTCCTGGTTGGCCCAGAACAGCGCGGCAGGGATAGCCGGGTTTTCCTGCTGCAACTGGCCAAGGTAGTAGGTATTCACTATCCCTACATCGCACTGACCAGCAGCGATGGCTTCGATCAACAGGGTATCACTGCTGAAGACGCGAGTGGCCAGGTTATCCACCCAACCCTCAACGATACGCTGGGTTTCCTCAGCGCCCAGTCGCTCGATCATGGTGGCCACAAGGGACATGTTATAGACCTTGCGGGAGGTGCGCAGACACAGGCGGCCATGCCACTTGGGATCAGCCAGGGCGGCATAGGTGCTCAGCTCGGAGGGGTCCACCCGCTCGGTGGAATACACTATGGTGCGGGCTCTGACTGACAGGCCAAACCAGCGGTTTTCGGGATCGCGCAGGTGTGCGGGGATATCCTGTTCCAGGATGGGCGAGTTCAGGGGCGCCAGCAGACCCTTGTTTGCAGCCGACCACAAATTGCCGACATCGACGGTATACAGGATGTCAGCAAAGGTTTGCTCGCCTTCGGCCTGCAATCGGGCAATGAGTGGACCATCTTCACCGGTCTGGTACTGGACCTCAATGCCGGTTTCTTCAGTGAACCGGTCAAACAGGGGTTTGATCAGGTGTTCCTGGCGGGAGGAATACACCACGACAGGGCCGTGGAGTTCCGGCGTTTTGTCGTCCTGGACTGCCTGGGCAGCGTGGCTGCTAGCCGATGTTGTTGCTTCCGCTTGCTGCGAAGTATTGTCCGAGCAACCTGCAAGCAGGGTCAGACCCAGGAAAACTGACGTAATGTGGATTGCCCTTTTCATGCAAGGCTCCTCAATAAGGGGCGCAAATGATAATAATTATCATTTATTAGCACAAGAGCACAGGAAGGAATTCTTGATTACTTCAGAATTGGTTGCTGCAGATCAAAGGCCCATGGCCTGCCGCATCAGCTGCTGTTTCACCATGGGCACCTGATCCGTCAGATTAAGGCCGACATTGCGCAGCCAGGTCACCATGAGATCCTCGCTGCCAAAGAGTCGCTTGAAGCCCTCCATGGCGGCCATCATGGCCAGGTTAGGGCCTTTTCGCTGACGCTGGAAGCGACTCAGGACCTGATGACTGCCATAGTCCTCACCCCGATCAATCGCGCGGGAAATGACCTCTGCCAGCACCTGGACATCGGCAAAGCCCAGGTTAACACCCTGGCCAGCCAGCGGATGAATGGTATGGGCAGCATCACCCACTAGGGCAACACCTTCATGGACATACTCGGTAACATGGCGCTGCCACAAGGGGAACCCAAAGCGCTGGTCGGCTTCCAGGATAGCCCCAAGACGGTGCTCAAAAGCTTCGCCAAGAACCTGTCTGAATGCTTCATCATCCAGGGCCAGTATTTCATCCGCCCTGTCAGACTCACAGGACCAGACGATGGAGCTGTACTGCTGGGCAGACCGCGGCAGGCCGGGCAGCTGCAGAGGCAGAAAAGCCAGGGGGCCGGTGTGGATGAACCGCTGCCAGCAGGTAAAGGTGTGGGGCATTTCCGTTTTCACGGTTGTCACAATGGCCTTGTGCCCATAATCCCACTGTTTCAGGGTGTAGCCGGCCTGCTCCCTGACAAAGGACCGGGCACCATCAGCGCCGATCAATAGCCGGGCCTGCAGCTGCTGTCCGCTGGACAAGGTCAAGGCCACGGGAAACTGATCAGACTTATCATCCACAACAAGCTGATCAACACGTTGGCCTGACAGTATTTCAAGGTTTACCTGTCCTTTTGCCTGATTGAACAAGGCCGCCGTAATAAGACGGTTTTCCACGATATGCCCCAGGCAATCTTCATGAATATCTGCCGCCGAGAAATGAATGCTGCCGGTCCCTTCCCCATCCCAGACTGACATGTCCTGATACGGACAGGCGCGGGTTGCCAGTATGGACGGCCAGGCATTCAGGGATGACAGAAAGTTTCGACTTGTTTCTGTCAGTGCACTGACACGCGGATCAAAATCCGCCTTGTCGGCAAGTAATTGCCAGTGATCAACGGGTTCGCTTTCCTGACCTGCATCGACAAGCACGATCCTGAGATTGGTCTTAGACAAGCTGCAGGCCATGGCCAGACCTACCGGTCCGCCACCGGCAATCACGATATCTGTCTGAATATTGCTATGAGTTGTGGACATTGAGTTTCTTCCGCGCAGGCCTGGCATTATCCTGCATCCTGCTACATAAATTAACAGCTTTAGCCTGATTTCTGGTAAAGTGCACGCCTTCGAAAATAACCAGTTTTCCTGATACTTGTGGCCGTAACTTTCATTTCATCATCTCACCTGCCAACCGAACTGGGTGAGTTCAAGATCCATGCTTTTGAAGACTCCGTGGAAAACAAGGAGCACATTGCGCTGGTCTATGGTGACGTGGCCGCCCAGGAAAACGTGTTGTGCCGCATTCATTCAGAATGCCTGACAGGTGACGCCCTGTTCAGCCTGCGTTGTGACTGCGGTTCACAGTTGCGCGAAGCCATGCATCGAATCGCCAACCGCGGCTGCGGGGTAATCCTGTACCTTCGACAGGAAGGCCGAAATATCGGGCTGGGTAATAAAATCCGTGCGTATCATCTCCAGGATGACGGTGCCGATACTGTCGAGGCAAACCAGGCGCTGGGCTTTGATGCCGATGAGCGTCGCTATGACATGTGTCTGCCCATGCTCAAGCACCTGGGCATTTCCAGCCTGGAGCTAATGACCAATAACCCACTGAAAGTGGACGCCTTGCAAAAGCTCGGTTTCAGTGTAAACCGCAGCCCCATCATCACGGGAGAAAACTCCCACAACGAAGCCTACCTGGCCACCAAGCGAAGCAAGATGGGGCATATTCCTCACTGAGTCCGGAATCGATTTACGGTTTGTAGATTGATGGTGATGGGGTGATGGTCAGTCGATCATCAGTTTGATATTTAGCGCTTTGCTGAAGCGGCGTATACGGTTTGCGTTAACCCCGATGTCTGAACGCCCAACACGTGACTTGCTGCGAATATCCAGTATGGTCGAATCTGCAGCACCACCAGGCTTCAATCTGATCACAACGTCATCCTTGAATCCAAACCAGCGCGTGCTTTCCGTGGCCTCCACCCTGCCTTCATCGGAATTGGCGTCAACAAGTTCCCAGCCAAAATCCTCAACCACCTCGACAACAGCAGCAAAGACCTCATCTGGTGACTGTACATACACATGCGTCATCAGGTCGGGATAGAATTCCTTTTGGAGTTGTGGGGTTTCACCACCCAGATACTCCGGTGGGTTGGGCGATCCTGCTCGTAGAGGCACTATGGCAACAAATTCAGGTGGGTTGGTGATGTTGGTGGTGATGTCATGTATGGGGGGTACGCGTTGGGCTATCTGCTGCTAACGGTAAGGCAGGTAAAAAGCGGTGAGCCCGGCCAGGGCGGACAAAAAGAGAAGGAACAGTGCGATGCCCTCTGGCCGCTGCCAGAGCATGAAGAAAATCACCAGTCCGGCCGTGGTAATACCCCCATACGCACAATAACGCATAACGGTGAAGGCCTGGCCCAATTCAACATTTCCACTTTGATAGCCGACACCAGCCAGGTAAAGAATGACCAGGGACATGAAGCCCAGTACGGTAATTATGGGTAACGCCGTTCTATACATATGGTGTCCGTCAAATGATCCAAGGATCATATCAAGACTTCCCTCCGCGAGAAACTTTTCCACTACCCGCTGTTTTACACGATAATGGCAACCTGTAACCCGGCCTTATACCATGCGAATTCCCCGAATCTACCTGAACCAGCCCCTGACAGCCCACCAGACAATTCCTCTTGATGGGCGCAATGCGCATTACCTGTCTACCGTACTGCGCATGAAAAGCGGCATGATGATCACAGCTTTCGATGGCTCGGGACTCGAGTATGCCTGTCAGTTGCTGGACCTCGATAAGAAATCGGGGAATATACTCACAGCCGATGCCGTTAATCCTGGTACCGAATCTTCCCTGTTCACCACCCTGGCAATCGGCATATCACGGGGTGAACGCATGGATTATGTCGTCCAGAAAAGCACTGAACTAGGCATACATCGTATCCAGCCCCTGTTCACCGAAAACTGTGAGGTTCGCCTGGATGAGAAACGTGCAGAAAAACGCCGGGAGCACTGGCAGCAGATAGCTATCAGTGCGTGTGAACAGAGCGGGCGAGTCATCCCTCCTGAAATCCTTACCCCAATTACATTAAGTACCTGGATCGACCTGGCCCATGAAGGTTGTTGTCTGCTTCTGGATCAGGCTCAGCCGGCACAACTCAACAGCATGGAACGCCCGGACACTGTCACGCTGTTAATCGGCCCTGAAGGTGGTGTTTCTGAAAACGAAAAAGCCCTTGCTTTGAGCAAGGGCTTTAAAGGTTTAACTCTTGGATCGCGCACGCTCAGAACAGAAACCGCACCAGTGGCTGCACTGAGTCTTTGCCAGTTTTTATGGGGATCCTAGATAGCGTCTGCGCCGGATTCGCCTGTACGGATACGGATAACCTGCTCCAGGTTGTGGACAAATATTTTGCCATCCCCGATCTTTCCGGTATTGGCAGCATTGCTAAGGACTTCAATGACCTGGTCCATCATGCTGTCTTCTATAGCGATTTCCAGCCTCACCTTAGGCAGGAAATCCACCACATACTCGGCACCTCGATAGAGCTCGGTATGTCCTTTCTGGCGACCAAAGCCTTTTACTTCAGTTACCGTAATCCCCTGAACTCCGATCCCGGATAACGCTTCCCGTACATCATCCAACTTGAATGGCTTGATTACAGCTGTGACCATTTTCATATTGTTATCCTCACATAAAACTTTAACCCAGGCTTATCTGCCTGAATACAGCGAGAGTATAAGCTAGTTAAACCAAAAAAACGATTCCCCATCGTTACTCACTGCTTTACACTTTCCATCCCCAAGCACAGGAAAAAATACATGTTAAACAATGAGTTCCTGAATGATCTAAGCTCACGGATCAGTTCACTTTTACCACTGGCTGACAGTGCCCGGAACGATGTCGAAAAGGGTGTGCATGAGATACTGCAGGGTGCCTTTAACCGCCTTAACCTGGTCACCCGTGAAGAATTTACGGCCCAACTGGCCGTACTTGAACGTGCAGAGCAAACAATAGCTGAACTTGAGTCTAAGATTGCAGCTCTTGAGGAGCGTAGCAAGCCTATTTCATCTCCCCCTGGCACCGATAACCCATAGCTTCCTGCAAGTGGACCCTGCCTATATCCCTGGCTGAATCCAGATCTGCTACGGTTCTGGCCATTTTCAATATCCGGTAAAAGCTCCTGATACTCAAATGCAGCTGTTGTACAGCGCTTTTCAGGTAGCGCTCATCTTCCTGCTTCAGACGGCATACTTCACGAATTTCCCGCTGGTTCAATTCGGCATTACATTTACCTGCCCTTTTAAACTGTACCTGCCGTGCTTTTGACACTTGCGACCGCACGTCATCACTTCGTTCACCAGACACCTTTTCCTTAAAGAGTAACTGTTCGCTGTCTTCCCTGCTCAACCTGGGAATTTGAATGTGTATATCAATCCTGTCAAGCAGAGGACCTGATATACGCGTCTGGTATTTTCGAACCTGCTCGGCAGTACAGCGGCAAGCCTTTTGAGGGTCACCCTGGAACCCACAGGGACATGGATTCATCGCCGCAATCATCTGGAATCGGGCTGGCAGTATTACCTGGTAATTAGCCCGTGAAATAGCGATCTCACCACTTTCCATGGGTTCTCGAAGAACATCCAGCACTTTGGGATTAAACTCCGGCAACTCATCCAGAAACAACACACCATTATGGGCCATGGTAATTTCGCCAACTTTTAGCGCACTGCCGCCGCCAACCATGGCAACGGCTGACGCCGTGTGATGCGGTGCTCTGAATGGTGGCAACTTCCAGGTTTTAGTGTTCAGTGGTGTGCCAGCAATAGAACGCACTGATGCTACTTCAAGCGCCTGCTGTTTATTCAGTTCAGGCAATATTGTTCTCATACGCATTGCCAGCATTGTCTTCCCGGTGCCGGGTGGCCCCGTCATCAGCACATTATGCCCTCCTGCAGCCGCTACTTTCACCGCTCTCAGTGCAACGTGTTGTCCAACCACGTCTGACATATCCATATCGTGATTTAATTTTTCAATAACACTTTGCTTTACCCTGGCCAGTTCAGTTTTACCTGACAAAAAAGCCACTACCTCAAGCAAATGTGAGGCTGACCAGATATTTGCACACCCTGTCATCCCGGCTTCATCAGCATTTTCCGACGGCACGATACAAGCTCGTGCTGCCTGACTGGCAGACAACACTGCTGGTATCACAGCAACAATCCCCCGAACCTCACCACTTAAGGCAAGCTCTCCCAACAATTCCAGGCCAGTGAGTTTTTCTCCCGGTAATTGTCCTGACGCCACCAAAATTCCCGTCGCTATGGCCAGGTCATATCTACCACCACTTTTAGGTAAGTCAGCAGGTGCCAGGTTTACGGTAATTTTTTTATCCGGAAAATCGAGGTTGGTATTCAACAGGGCGCTGCGGACCCGCTCTTTGCTTTCTTTAACTGCCGTTTCCGGCATACCAACTATTGAAAATCCCGGCAGGCCATTGGATAAATGCACCTCCACTCGAATGAGTGGTGCATCAATGCCAATATTGGCTCTTGAATAGACAACAGCAAGTGACATTTCTCTTCCATGAGAATGACAGGATCAAACTGAATACTTCTTACAGTCAGTACAGTAATAGGTCAGTTTTTAATTTTTGGCAAGGTAGGAATGTTGTGTCCGGCAGCCAGGATGACTGCCGGGGTAACGCAAGGTATCAGAGGGCGTCGAGCATATAGTCCACAACAGACTGTAAATCGGCATCTGAACAGCCCATGCAAAGACCTTTTACCGGCATAGCGCCATTGTTAAAGCCGTTAATGACACTACCATAAAGCGTTTCAACGCCTTTATCGACGCGTGGTTGCCAGGCTGCAGCATCGCCCAGGATAGGAGCATTATTGGCACCAGAACCATGGCAGGCAACGCAATAGGTGTTGTAAACCTGTGCCGGATCCTGAGGGCCAGCCTCCCCGGCTGAGGCCAATGTTGCACTACCCGCACATGAATCGCCTAGCAGGCAAACTGAACCCGCAGGTGCGATACGCTTGATAATAGCTTCGTTGGAAGCAGCAGATAGCATACTGACAGGCAACATGAATAAAATGGCTACAAACAGGCATTTAACTGAAAAACTCTTACCGTTTGACTGAAACACTGTATTTCCT
>CAZBBS010000076.1:0-13273 GCA_964490145.1 uncultured Enterobacteriaceae bacterium | reverse complement strand
AGACAGCTGCGCCGGAAATCCCGACAGACAAGGGCATTATCGGCAAGCTGGTGACCATTGATGATGACCCCGAACCTGAACTCAGAAGGCATATCCATCAATAAGCCGCCGGAATTCGGAAGACCTCTCACCGGCTCCAGCCCCTGATTCGCTTTAGGGAGATGATGCCAAATGAGCCTGTTGATGGAAGCTTTACGAAAGGCCGAGGAAGCCAAGAGTAAAGCAGCGAAAGAAAAAGCGGAACTGGAGCAGACAGACGACCAGAATGCGCGTGTTCAATCCGGTTCCATGGACGAACTGCAGGCCTCAACCGAACACAATGAGCTTTCAACACCAGACTCCCTGGACCTGGAAACCGGACCACTGATCATCAACCCGGATCCTGATGAACTGGAAACCCTGTCGCTCCATCTGGACTCCCAGGAATCCCCCTCCGATGCTACTGTGGAAAACACAGAAAAAACGGTGCCAAAAAAGCCTATTGAAGCAGGACTTGACGAACTCACACTGGAGGATCTCACCTTCAGCCGTCACGAAGAGGAGGAAATCGAACAAATCGAATTCAACACCTCTGGCAACCAACCAGCTGTCCCTGTCGCAGAGGAACAACCACAGATTGAGGAAACGCCATCCTCTGCACCTGAACCGGAAGAACTTCCCCTGAACTTCGACAACGATGACACCCTGTCACTGCTTGAAAGCAGCTATTTTTCCCGGGTGAACACAGGAGGAAGCAGCACCCTGGTCGATGACGAAGATCTCACGCCTGTGTCTGATATTGCCCATGATGATCACCCCCTCTGGCGAAATCCAGCTTCCCGAAGCCATCACCTCAGCTGAATTCCTGGTCATGCTGCAATCGGGCGTTGTGCTGAGTCTTACCTTACCCATATTCACTCCTATTGCTGCATCATTCCTGGTCCTCTTTCTGACCATTCCCCCGGCCACACTGGGCATAGGTTTTCCGTTCAGGGATCCCGGTGTCCCCATGCAGTACAGCCTGCTTGTCCTGCTCATGCTGTTTGGCGTCAATGTCCTGCTGACCTATTTTTCCGAGACGCAGAAAAAGCAGGAGCTGATCGATATGTTCGGCCAGTATGTGCCTCCAGAAATTGTGGCAGAGCTCAGTACACGCAGCGAGCACATCAACCTTGAAGGCGAGTCAAAACACATGACCGTACTGTTCTGCGATCTGCAGAATTTCTCCGGTGTCTCAGAGCAGATGACACCCCGTGAATTGGTCCGGATGCTCAATGACTACTTCAATGAACTCACAGCCATCCTTTATAAATACGGGGCTACAATAGACAAATACATTGGTGACTCCATCATGACTTTCCGGAGCGCGCCGGTCACCCAGGTGGATCATGCCAGGCGGACGGTCCTGGCCAGTTTTGAAATGCAGCAGGCCGTGGACAAGCTCGCCAAAATCTACACCAGTAAAGGATGGCCTCGCCAAACCATGGGAATTGGCATCAACACCGGTATGGTGAACGTCGGCAACATGGGATCCCGGTATCGGCTGGCATATACGGTTATAGGAGATGCAGTGAACCTGTCTTCACGATTGCAGGCCATGACAAGGGTATATCATGTGCCGACCATCTGTGGGGAGGAAACCGCGAAGAGCATGGATGACATCGAGTTCATGGAACTGGATACCGTGCACGTAAAGGGCAAGCGTATCATCAGCAAGATTTATCATCCCATTGGCATGAAGGCAGATATTTCCGACAGCACCCGGCAGATTCTTGACCTGCACAAAAAAGCCCTCGACTTTTACTACGCCCGCGACTTTGACCAGGCAGATGACCTGTTCTGCCGTCTGATCCAGCAAAACACAGGGTTTGAGGACTACTATCGCTATATGCTGAAGCAGGTGGCCGCCAACAAGAGCGGTACCACGGTCCTGCAGGGCGAAATATGCTAGGCCTTTTCAAGCCAGCTGCCCACCTCTTTTCATCCTCTGGCTCACGGCCTAATGGCACACCTGATCAATCAGTGACCCCAGATCATCTGCCAGAAAGCTATCCTCAAAATCACAGCGGGAGCCTGCCAGGTAACTGTAATGGGATTCAATATGCTGGGGAGCAACGAAGCACTGTTCACAATATGCCGCTATCGCTATTTTAACGGATGGATAGGATGCCAGTTCAAAACCGTCTTCTGACATTAAAACGGCACTTTTGTCCGCCATTTCTTTGACATAGTAATTCATCTTCATCTCCTCATTTCCTGTAAACCGTTGGATTTCTGGGAAAAATGAGAACAGCGAAAAACTCTCATCTGCCTTCATGAGGATATACGGCAAATGTTATGCCAGATTTAGTGAATTTGAGGGTTGGTAGGGTTACTGCCTTGTCGCATGCCCGTAGTATTCGGCCAATGCCAGACCTGCAGCCACACTGGTAAAGGGATCATGCTCAACCACACGTCCCCTGAAGCGATGCTCGAGAATATCCCGAACTGCCGGAATCAGGGATGAGCCGCCTGTGCGCAATACCAGCTGAATGTCATCCCGAGACATTCCCGCCTTCTCCAGGGTGTCATCAACAGCCTTTTCAAAGCGCTGCAGCAATTCACTGATCATGGCCTCAAAATCAATGCGGCTTATTTCCAGAGCAACATCGATTTCAGGGATATCCAAAATGGCGGATTCACGCTGGGAAAGCGCTGCCTTGCAGTCCTTGATCGCCTGGAAAACCTGGTAGGAATAGTTCTGGGTGATAAGCTCATACAGACGCTCGAATTTTTCCACCCCTTCTCCGCCTTGCCGCATCTTATCCAGGACGGGTGTGGTGTACTCGTTCTGGTTGAGCATATAGCTGACTGTCCAGTTGATCAGAAAATCAGCATAGGACTCAAAGGGAAACAGGGTATCCACGACCTTGCCATCCACTTCCCGGACCCAGCGTTCACCTTTTCCCAACAGGGGAAACAGGATGTGGCGGAACATGCACTGGTCTATGTGATCACCACCCAGGCCTATGCCGTGAATGGCCACCACATCAAAAAAACTTTCATTGCGCTTGAGTATACAAAGGTCGAGCGTGCCTCCACCGAAATCAACAGTGAGCAGGGTATCGCTTTCCTCATCCGGATTGGCATACAGATAGCTCAGTGCTGCAGCGGTGGGTTCCGGGTAAAAGGTCTGATCGCTGATACCCGCATATTTATAGGCTTCACTGAGTCTGTCCAGGGCCACTTTATTATGGTCGCTGTCCCTGCCCTCAAAATTCACTGGATGGCCGATACAGGCCTTGTTGACCTTCGCCGGTTTACCCAGAGCGGCCATGGAATTTTCGATAGCCAGCCGCATCCGCAGCAGAATCGGTGTTATCAGCGCCACCAGGCGAAAAGGTCTGTTGAACACCATGATGCGCTGGGTGTCGACGCTGCCCAAGAGACGCTTGGTTCCCCTGAACAATCTTCCGGGCAGGCTGCCATCGTTAAAAGCCTGACCGTATACCATGTGAGTATCAGCCTCTGCAGGAAGCTGGGTCGCCATGTCCATATGTCCGGTGCTGGTGCGAGCCTCACCCAGGACTTCCACACTCATCTCCACTTTCCGCCCCTGGTTCTGGGCAATATAGGTATCAATAGCTTCCTGCCCGGTGCAGGTCACAAAATCCCGGTCGATGTAACTGGCCGACGGCATAATGTCTGCGTCAGATTCCAGATGCACCAGGGTAATCCGGCTGCCATCGAAGATTGCCGCAGCGCTGTTTGAGGTGCCAAAGTCGATGCCGACACCGGGGGAAGTCTGGCCATGGCTGCCTGCAGGGTTTGCTGTCATTGCGTAAAGCTCGTCTTAAACCGCAAAAGAGATGGGAAGATACCGAAGTTCGAAAGCCAGAACAACAGGTCCATGGCCGCGCCGCCACATTGAATTCACCTACACTCCCTGCTAGTCTCAGACAACTTATTGACTGCTCACTTCAGGCTGCATAACGTTAAATATCATGACCCATCACCCTCGTACTGTTCTGACTTTCACCCTGCTCATCCTGAACCTGGCCGCCTGTTCCGATGAGGTACCGCCCCCTCCTGACAACCCGAACTCCGAAACAGTTTCCATTAATCTGCCTCCGCCCCGACCCAGTGCTCCTGAGACCAATGGTGTGGTCACTGAATTCCTGATGCCGGAGGAAAATGCAGGCCCCACTACTATTGCCATTGCCCGTAATGGCGACATCTGGTTCACCCTGAGCAATGCCAACGCTATTGGCCGGCTGCCTGCCGATGAATCGGATATACAGGTGTTTCCCATCCCGACCCCGGACAGTTCGCCACGCATCATTTCCCTGGGCAGCGATGGCAACATGTGGTTTTCCGAACACAACAGCGGCAGGATGGGGAGAATCACTCCCGAGGGAAACATCACCGAGTTCGACCTGTCAGCACCAGACAGCCAGCCCAGGGCCATTGCCCTGGGTGGAGACGGCAACATCTGGATAGGCATGTTTGCTGCCTCGAAAATCGGACGGATTACCCCTGAAGGAAACGTCACTGAATTTGATATCCCGACACCAGACAGCGGTCCCAGGGCGCTGGCCGCAGGGCCTGACGGCAATATCTGGTTCTCGGAATTCAAGGCTGGAAAAATCGGGCGCATCACGCCTGATGGTGACATCACCGAGTTCGATCTCCCTCAGCCCCGGACGGGGCCCGGCGACATCACGGCTGGCACCGATGGCAATATGTGGTTTCTCGAACTCAATGGCGGCATGGACAACACCCCGGTTATTGGCAACCGTGTGGGTCGCATCACCATGACTGGCGAAATCACCGAGTTCGACATCCCCAGCGAAGGGTCAACGCCCATCAATATTGCTGTCGGACCTGATACAAATATCTGGTATACCAAGAACAACACCCTGGGACGGGTTACGCCAGCGGGGGATATTACCGAATTTCCAATCGCTGACGGACCTGCCAGAGCCGTGGGCCTCAGCGCCGGCAGCGACCGTCAGACCCCGGATTTCCTGACCGACAAGCTCTGGTTTACGGACCCGGCAAATAACCGAATCGGCTACCTCAAATTCGAGTAGCTGACTTAACCTTCATGGAGGGAAACTCATGCCTATGCGTTTGATACTCGTTGTGACGTCCCTCCTGCTGGTATCCGGGCTTCAGGCCCAATCACTGCGTGGCGGCGGCGTAGGCGACCTTCCCACGATCGTACGTGCTGCCGACAACCGCTTCATCAGCTGGCGGGAACATCTGGTGGATGATCAGGCCACCAGCGGCGTCGAGCTTCGCGGCAGTGACGGCCTTGAAATGGCCGACCTGGATAATGACGGTTATATGGACATCGTTTCGGTTCATGAGTCAGACGATGTCTATGATGGTGCACCTGAAGGCCACATCCGTATAGCCTTTGGCACTGCCGATCCCGACCGCTGGATCAATGTCACCCTGGCAGAAGGGCCTGAAGCCGGCGCCGCTGAAGATGTGGCAATCGGTGATGTCAATGGCGACGGTTTTCCCGACATCATCGCTGCCTGCGAACTTTCACACCTGATCTATTTCCAGAACCCGGGCCGGAATATCAGAGCGGCTGGCAACTGGGAAAGAGTCAGGCCGACCAGCACCCTGAACCGGGGCTCCTTTATTCGGGTTTTCCTGGCAGACCTGGACGGTCATGGGCGTCTGGAAGCCATCAGCCCCAACAAGGGAGCCCAGGACCCGACGAAGGCAAGGCAGGAACCCAGGGAGATTTCCGTCTTCCGTATCCCGGCAAATCCCCTGGATGCCGAGGGCTGGACCGAACATGTCCTGACCCGGGTACCCTGGCCGATCAATGCGGAACCGGTGGATCTGGATGGTGACGGAGATATGGACATCGTTGCAGGCTCCGTCGCCCAGACCCGCATGATGTGGTTTGAAAACCGCAGCACGGCTGAAACTTTCGACTTTGTCCAGCATGACATCATGACTGGCGGCTACAGCCTGGGTTCACGCCTTGAAGACTACGTCGCCAAACCCGCCAATGCACTCGGCCGCCTGGCCTGGTGGGAAAACGCTGGCAATGCAGATGGCAGCTTCATCCGGCATGATATTTCCCGCCGCGAGCGCGGCATGTTTGACATGTTCATGGCCCAGGATATGGATAATGATGGCGATATCGATTTTGTCGGCACCCGCGGTAACAGCGGAGCTTATGATGGTGTCTTCTGGCTGGAGCAGGTTCGCGCTGAATATCAGGATACCCGCTTCATCCGGGCCCGGGCATCCGAAAGCCCCGAGTTTCCTGCGCCTGAAGACCTCTGACATGATGGCCCTGTCTGAAGACTTCCTGCTGGCTGTTGCCACCCTCCCTCATGGAAGTATTTTATATGAGTAAAGTCCAACCTCCTCTTGTCCAGCAATTTGCCAATGCCCTGTGTGAGGGCCAGACCTATTCCAGCGACACACTGGGCAAGGCGCAGTATTGCCTGATGGATTTTCTGACATCCTGTCTGACGACAGGGCACTTCTCCTGGGTAGCCCAGGCCCGTGATGTTGCCGCAGCGAATTCAGCTGGACAGACAGGCGGAGCACCGATCATTGGCACCCCGCATCGGGTATCCATCCAGGACGCGGCGTTTGCCAATGCCGTCGCCGGGCATTCCCTGGTGAGAGATGACATGCACCTGGCCAGCGTATCCCATCTCGGGGTGGTGGTCGTACCGACAGCCCTGGCCCTGGCAGCTCAGCATGCTGACAGTGGCAAACGTTTGCTGGAGGCGCTGGTTTGCGGCTATGAGGCGGGATGCAAACTGGGCGGTATGCTCATGGATGTGGAAACTGCTCGCAAATTCCGCCCAACAGGCATGATTGGCGCCTTTGCGGCTGCCGCGACAGCCGCAAAATTATTGCGCCTGGACAAGGACAGCACCGCACACGCCCTGGCCTTTGCCGCCAATTACATCACGGGCCTGAATGAGTGGGCGGCCTGGGGTAGCGATGACATGTATTTCCACCCGGGCATAGCTGCCCGCAATGGCATCACAGCTGCACTGCTGGCACAGGCAGGGGCAGTTGCCGGAGCCGGCGCTCTGGACGGCAAGGCAGGCCTTTTTTCAGCGCTGGGCAAAACCCTGCCAGCGTCCCTTCCTTTACCCTTTTGTGAAGAACCGGAAATCATGAAGGTGTTTTTCAAACAGGTGCCTGCCTGCAACTATGCCCAGACTTCTGCCCAGGTTGCCCTGAAGTCTCGTCAGGATCACGGCGTATTGCCACAGGACATTGAACAGGTCGGCATTCATGTCCCCTACGCCGCCGCACATTACCCGGGATGCGATTACAGCGGACCCTTCGAGAGCATCCTGCAGGCCAGGATGAGCATCCATTTCAATGTGGCCAGCGCCCTGCTTGCCGGTGACTATCATGACAATCACTATCGTGACTTCGATAATCCTGATATTGCCAACCTTGCCACCAGAATTACCGTCCATGTGGATAACAAGCTCAGCCAGGCTTATCCAGCCAGGCAGGGAGCCAGGATAGACATCAACACCCGCGATGGAAAAACTGTCAGCAGCTTTCTGGACGACCTGTTATCTGCCAGCCCTGACGAAATTGAGGCTCGCTTTCTGGAAGCCGCTGGTGAGGCCTACGGGAATGTTCAGGCCAGGTCCTTGCTGGATGCCTTGATGAATCTGGCTGACAGCAATGACACCAACATACTTGCCGGCCTGAATACCCGGGCATAAAAAAGGGTGCCAAGGCACCCTTTTTAACCACTTCTGGACAGACGTTTTTCTAGCGACAGGCCATCAGGCCAACCACCAGTTCATTGATGTTTTCATTATCCGTACAGGTCGGCATCAATTCACCCGGCGCCGCAATGCCAATGGCCCGGCATTGCAATTCACGAACCTGCCCGGAAGCGATTGTTCTGGTGACTTCCTCTCCCCCACCCGGACAGACGCGATTGAGCCTGCCATCACAATTCACCTCGGGCTGGTTGACGCAGGTAAACATATTGGCCATGGATCCATTGGCCAGCTCGTATTCCCAGAACACCAGCTCATAACCGACACGGCCATTGCGCCCTGTGGCTGTGGCACCTGCCAACTGCGGCAGCAGGTCTGCGACGGGCTGTTCGAACACCTTGTCAGGCCCAGCGGTAACGCCCATGGTACGTGGCGGCAAACGCTGTGGTGTGCTGCAAGCCACCAGGCCAAAAACCAATACGATCAATCCCGCAAACCTGTATTTGATAGTTGTCATGTCTATATTCTGATTCCCAACTTCACTGAAAAAATTAACACCAAAAACCATGGAAATACGTTCTGATAGAAAGGGAAAACATGAAATATATTTCAGATTTCCCGGGTTTCCCTTGCTGCTGATCAAGCACTTCATTATTCTCCTTGAAGCAAATCCTGAAAACAAACTGCAGGTAATTCACATGTCCAATTCTTTTCACAAAGTCGGCCTTATCCTGGCCCTGTTAATGACCTCACTGACCGCAGGGGCACAGACCATGGAATACAAAGACATCATTTATGCCAGCCCGGACGGACTGGACCTGGGCCTGGATATCTTCCTGCCTGCCGGTCGTACCAATGCTCCCCTGATCGTTCAGGTACATGGCGGCGCCTGGCGTTTTGGTACCAAGGAAAGCAGTGTCCCCATGGAATTTGTGGAAAACGGCTATGCCCTGGCAAGCCTGGATTTTCGCCAGTCCGAACAGGCTGCCTTCCCCGCCATGGTGCACGATATCAAGGCCGCCATCCGTTTCCTGCGAGCCAATGCCGGGAAGTACGGTTATGACGCCTCCAAAATAGCCATCACCGGTGCATCATCGGGTGCACACCTGGCCCAGGTGGTCGGTGTGAGCAACGGACACAAAGCGCTTGAGGGCAACCTGGGCGATTACACCAATACCTCGTCTGATATCCAGGCCATAATCAGCTATTTCGGTGCCAGTGACCTGACCACCATCCTGAGCCAGTCCACGCCTTTCGGGCTGAGCGTTCGCGAACCTGCCCTGACCCTTCTGCTGGGCGCCCTACCCGATCAGAATGAGGTACTGGCCCGCCTGGCCAGCCCAGCCCTGCTGGTGGATGCCGGTGATCCCCCCCTGCTTTTGCTGCATGGAGATCACGACCCCCAGATGCCTATCAACCAGAGCCTTCAGATGCTTGGAGCCTACAAGGATAAGGGGCTGGATGTGACCTTTGACCCGGTACACGGCGCCGTGCACGGTGGGCCCGGATTTTTCGACGAGGAACACCTGGCCAACGCGCTGGCTTTCCTGGCACGTACCATAGGTAAATAAAAGCAGGCCGGGATTTTTCCATGATTCAGGTTGGTGATATTGCTGTCGGCCGGATTCTGGAAATGGAAATTCCCTTCCTGACACCACGGGAGGCTTTTCCTGATTTGCCGGAAGGCGTCATCGACGCTCACCGGCACTGGCTGGAACCCACTGCCCTGTGTCCCGACACCGGTATGCTGATCATTGCGATCCAGACCTGGGTCATCAGGACGCCACAGCACCTGATCCTGGTGGATACCTGCATCGGCTGCGATAAAACCAATCACTATTTCCCGAATTGGCATCAACGCTCTGACGATGGCTGGTATCGAAAATTACTGGCCAGCGGCATCGATCCTTCTGCCGTGGATTATGTGTTCTGCACCCATTTGCACGGCGATCACTGCGGCTGGAACACCCGCCTGCTGGATGGGCGCTGGGTACCCACCTTCCCCAATGCCCGGTACATCATTGCCAGGGATGAAGTGGAAGATGTTGCCCACGCCAATACACCGGCGTACCAGGAAAGTGTGCTGCCCATAATTGAAACCGGCCAGGTCATGGCCGTGGATAGTGACTTCCAGCTTGATGATCATGTCTGGCTCCAGTCCACCCCTGGTCATACGCCTGGTCACATTGCCGTACACCTGGCGTCCAGGGGCCAGAACGCGGTGCTGTGCGGCGATCTGATCCACAGTCCCATCCAGTGCCTGTACCCGGAATGGCACTACTGGATCGACAGTAATCCGGTACAGGCGGTTAATACCCGAAAGACCTTTCTCGCCAACCGGGCTGATGACCAGCACCTGGTCCTGACAGCGCATTTCCCCTCGCCTTCAGCCGGCCGGGTGATGACTTCCGGCAAGGCATTCAGTTTCCAGTTCATAAAGGAGATTTAATTCAAAATTCCAGCAATCTCTCCTCAAGCTTCACCTCCCGGCTGTCGATAAGATAGCTATGGCCCTAGTAGATACCAAAAACACGAAAAAACTGCATCCGGCGTTCAATGGAATGAATGACCGCCAGATCGCTGCCATCTACCGGGAAGACCGGATCAGCATGCTGCAACCCGGTGACATCCTCTTCAGGGAAGGGGAAAGTAATGATTCTCTCTATCTTGTCATCCGTGGCGAACTGCATATCAAGCAGGGCAAAGGCGATGTTGAAACCGCCATCACCGACATTGTAGGCCCTGGTCATATCACGGCAGATATGTTCACCCTGCGGGACAAACGTTCGGCAATCGCCAGCGCCAGCACGCCAACCACCCTGCTTACCATAGACAGTACGGCCTTGAGAGCCACTGACGCTGAAATAAAATCCGTGCTTTTCCAGAACCTGTCCCGCCAGCAAAGCCTGGAGGGTAATTTCCTGCTCTCGGAAAAGACCACCCTGAGGGACATGAATGAGCACCTGAGCAAGCAGGTTCAGGGCGCTCTGAACAAATCCTCCAGCTATGCAGGATCCAGTGCGATACAGGGCTTGCTGGTACGTGTGCCCAAGCTCCCGCCCTATGCCAGCCAATTGACCGGCCTGCTCATGAGCGAGGATGTCTCGGCAAAAGAGGTTGCCGAACTGGCAAGGCGTGATCCCTCCCTGACCAGTGCTGTGTTAAAACGGGTTAATTCGGCCTATTACTCCCTGAACCAGAAAGTAACGGATTTCCAGCATGCCTCCCTGCTGCTGGGCTTCAACCAGATCTATCAGGTTATCCTCGGCCTTGGCATCCAGAAAACCATGCC
The DNA here is from genome assembly GCA_964490145.1 of uncultured Enterobacteriaceae bacterium. Classification (GTDB taxonomy): domain Bacteria; phylum Pseudomonadota; class Gammaproteobacteria; order Pseudomonadales; family Pseudohongiellaceae; genus Eutrophocola. Next base: position 2,281 of record CAZBBS010000076.1, on the reverse strand, counting down.
CAATACCGGACAGTTCAAGCGTCTGCAGACCCATTCCATTCTGATCTCCGTACTCAGTTTTGAAATCAGCCAGGCCACCCAGAGCGGCAATGGCCCCATTATGAATACCATTGGTCTGCTGCATGATATTGGCAAGAGTGTGTTGCTGTTATTAATCTCACAGAATCCGAAACTGGCCTTTTTCATCAGCCTGCTGGATCCGGACCGCGTTGGCGCCCTGCTTCTGCAGAACTGGGAAATTCCCGAAGCCATCTACCAGCCCCTGGAATACCAGAAGTACCCGGAATCCCTGCCACCCGAATTCATCCCGGATGAGTGCCGCAAGAAAGCCGCCATTTTGTACCTGGCGCACCTGTGTCATGACTACCTGGCAGGCACACCCGAACAAAAAATTCCCACGACCTTTCTAGCTGACTATCTTAAATTGCTGGGCATACGGGAAACCTCCGTTGAGGATTTCGTGCGCAAGGCACTGCTCAAGTGCGTTGCCAAACGGATGCCAACCTACCCGCGTGACGTACAGGATTTCTTCCACAACGCCCCTGGCCTGAGCCCCAAGGATACGCTGGTATTCCAGGCCGAAGCCGCCGCCTGATCCTTGCCGGGTCTTCCGTCAAAATCACCGGCAACATCTGGTTTTTAACCCCTGAAACAACATCCCGAAAGTCAGGGATCGGTTGTTTTTATTTATAATATTCAGTTAGTTAGCTCACTTCAGCGGTGTTTCGATTGATGAGGATCAAGCAAGCCCCACGACTGACAAAAATTATCCCGCCATAACCGGCTGCATTCGCTATAATGGCGGCCCTTCGAATAGCGAAACGCACTGACAAGACCAATAAACAGGAGTCATTTATGGCCAAGATCGTCGGTGGCATAGCCACTGCCCACACTCCCACCATCGGCTTTGCCGTGGATTCCCACAAGGAAAACGACCCAGTATGGGCCCCTATCTTTCAGGGCTATGAACCCATCCAGAAATGGCTGGCTGAGAAAAAACCCGACGTCCTGTTTTATGTGTTCAACGATCACATGACTTCCTTCTTCATCGACCACTATTCCCACTTCACGCTGGGTGTAGGTGAGGAATACCCCTGCGCAGATGAAGGCGGTGGAGCCCGTAAACTGCCTCCTTTCCATGGTGATCCGGAATTTGCCCAGCATATTGCCATGGGCCTGGTTGCTGATGAATTCGACATGTCCTACTTCCAGAACAAGCCTCTGGACCATGGCTGTTTCTCGCCGCTGTCCCTGTTGCTGCCTCATGAGCCTGAGTGGCCATGTAAAATCATTCCGTTCCAGGTGGGCGTCCTTCAGCCACCAACACCTACGGCCAAACGCTGCTACAACCTGGGCAAATCCCTGCGTAAAGCCATCCTGAGCTATCCGAAGGACATCAAGGTGGCCATCGCCGGTACCGGCGGTCTGTCTCACCAGGTTCACGGCGAACGTGCCGGTTTCAACAACACCCCATGGGACATGGAATTCATGGAGCGTCTGGAGAAAGATCCGGAAGGCCTGACCGATATTACCATTGCTGAATACGCTGAACTGGGCGGCATGGAAGGTGCCGAAATCATTATGTGGCTTATCATGCGCGGCGCCCTGTCCGAGAAAGTGGAAACTGTTCACTCCAGCTACTACCTGCCCTCCATGACGCCTGTGGCCAACATGATCCTGGAAGAGCGCTCCGATGAGCCGATGGATGAAAGCCAGGAAGACTACATGAAACGCATCAACCACCAGCTGGCCGGTATCGAGAAGCTGGAAGGTAACTATCCCTTCACCATCACCCGTGGTGTGAAGGCCTTCCGACTGAACAACTTCCTGCACGACCTGATCAAACCTGAAAAACGCGAAGTGTTCCTGAACGACCAGGAAACCGCGTTCAATGATTACGGTCTGACCGAGGAAGAGAAGGATCTGGTGCGCAATCTCAAGTGGCGCGAAATGATCCACTACGGCGTGATCTTCTTCATGCTGGAAAAACTCGGCGCCGTGGTCGGCACCTCCAACCTGCATATCTACGCCGCCATGCGCGGGGAAAGCCTGGAAGATTTCCAGAAAACCCGTAATGCGCAGGTGATGTATTCGGTTGCCGGTGATACGGATACGGACTGGGACAAGGAACAAACCCAGAAGTAGGTTTCTTTTTTTGTAAAAAGAATGAAAAAGCCCGCTGAAAAGCGGGTTTTTTTATTTCTGGAATTAATGTGGCTTTTTCATGGAAGTTTTTCTGACTGGCGTTTATTCTCCTGACGGAGATTATTCGCCTGCCGGC
>CAZBBS010000075.1:0-13704 GCA_964490145.1 uncultured Enterobacteriaceae bacterium | reverse complement strand
TTCCTGCTCTGGATTGTTGGCTATGATCTTTAACTCATCATTAGACAATATCAGGCGAATTCCACGGAACTTTTCATTGGACAGAATTGCTGTCCTGTTGAGAGAGTCACGCAGCTGACCACGTCCAGCAACCACATTTTTGTCACCACCTTTGGGAAGCACCCGGTTGTAATCCGGGAATTTACCGTCGACCAACTTTGATGTGAACGTGAAATTGTTCATGGTGACACGGATATGATTGGTACCAATCACAACATTTACCTGGTCCTCTCCGCCATCAGATAATAACCTGCCCAGCTCGAGAACCCCTTTTCTGGGAATAATGACGCCGCTGGATTCTGATACATCGTTTTTCATGCTTTCTGTCTGCATGGCCAATCGATGCCCGTCTGTAGCGACCATACGGAGATGGTCAGTACTTACTTCTACCAGCATGCCATTCAGATAATAGCGAACATCCTGCTGTGCCATGGCAAAGCTGGTGTTGTGAATCATGTCCTTCAGCAATTCTTTGGTAATCGTAAATGAAAGGGTTCCTTCTGACTCTTCCACCCCGGGAAAATCTGTTGCCGGGAGAGTGGAAAGTGAAAAACGACTACGGCCGGATTGAATTTTGAGTTTGTCATCCCCCAGGTCAAATTTCAGAGATGCGCTGTCAGGAAGGGACTTACAGATATCCATCAGTTTTCTGGCGGGTACCGTAATTTCACCATCACTTCTGCTGGCATCAACGTCCACACTGCCCATTAACTCAACTTCCAGGTCTGTACCGGTTAGCGAAAGGGTATTCTTGTCCAGCGACAGCAACACATTGGATAAAACCGGCAGAGTTTGTCGGCGTTCTACAACGCCGGTAACCAGTTGCAGGGGCTTGATCAGTGCTTCGCGAGAAATTTCAAATTGCATGATTTTATCTAATCCTTTGTTTTTTAAGGTTTTTTAGCTAGATAATGACCTGAGTAAGTTCTGGTAGTCCTCATTTATGTCAGAAGAGGATTTCCGTAAATCGTTTATTGTCCTGCAGGCATGCAGAACAGTGGTGTGATCACGGCCCCCATACATATTGCCAATTTCCGGCAAACTGTGGTTTGTCAGTTCCTTGGACAGACACATGGCCATTTGTCTTGGCCTGGCAATAGAACGGTTGCGTCGTTTTGACACCATATCAGCCATCTTGATCTTGTAATACTCAGCGACAGTGCGCTGAATATTGTCCACACTAATCAACTTGTTCTGTATGGCTAATAAATCCTTTAATGCTTCCTTTATAAGGGGAATTGTAATCTCGGAACCCATGAAACGGGCATGGGCAATGACTTTCTTCAGGGCTCCCTCAAGTTCACGGACATTTGAACGCAGCTTCTGGGCCATAAACATGGCCTCATCATTGGCCAGGTACACTTTTTCCTGGTTCGCCTTGTTGATCAGGATGGCAGCACGGGTTTCCAGTTCCGGCGGCTCCACAGCTACAGACAGGCCCCAGCCGAACCTTGACTTTAATCTTTCCTCTAACCCATTGATTTCGCTGTGATATTTGTCACAGGTCATGATAATTTGCCGGCCGCTCTCGAAAATAGCATTGAACGTATGGAAAAATTCTTCCTGAGAACGCTCCTTATTGGCGAAGAACTGGATGTCATCGATCAGCAGAGCATCAACAGAATGGTAATAACGCTTGAATTCATTGATGGCATTCAATTGCAGTGCTGAAACCATACTCCCAACAAAAGTCTGGGAATGCAGATAAACCACGTTGGCATCCGGATTCTGTTCCAGCAGATGATTGCCAATGGCATGCATCAAATGGGTTTTACCCAGACCAACACCACCATATATAAAGAGTGGGTTATAAGCGCCACCAGGATTATCAGCCACCTGTGCCGCGGCTGCTCGGGCTATCTGGTTGGATTTTCCTTCAATAAAATTATTAAACGTGTAATTCCGGTTCAATTCCCCCTTGTATCGCTGACTGCGGGGGTTGGATCCGGGCAAATCCGGGGATTTTTTGGCCCTGCCGCCATCACGAACGGAAACCGTGCTAAGCGGCCTGACTGGTCTGACAATATCGTGGTCCTCCTGTGAACCGGCAACCTGTTCATCCGGTTCAAGGGCATTGGTCAGGTCTGCAGTGCTTAAGGCCTGGTCCAGTGATATATCTGCTGGTAACCGGTCTGCGCTGGCAATATCCAGAATAATGTCAGGTGCATGGCCATCTGTGTTTTCATCAATGATGGCCTTGATCCTGTCCAGAAAATGATCCTTTACCCATTCCTGAATGAATTTGTTGGGGGCCAACAGATACAGAGACTGATTTCGATTAATAAACCGTAATGGCCTGATCCAGGTGTTGAATTGCTGCGATGGAAGTTCATTTTTCAGGCAGTAAATACACTTCTGCCAGGTGGCGACAATCACTGTATTAAATTCTCCAGATGTTGTTCTTATTATAGATTTGCGTTTTGGAGCAATTCTACTCACCACAGAGCGGCTTATCCACACAAAACAGTAATTTTTTCAAACTTTTGACAGCATTTTATTGTCTTATTTATCAATGATTTGCGTGGTATTTGTTGCTATTCACAGGGTAAAAAAGCAGAAAAATTTTTGGGTGTAACACGCGCCATTCTGTGTGTAATTTGTGGATAACTTGTGAGCATGGAGTGACTGGTTTTGGGTTGGCTGATTGAGGGATAAAAAGTGCTGGTTCAAGGAAATCTAATTGCTATTTTAAGGTCAGTGAGCCTGTCTAAATGCAAGGCTCAAAGAATGCATCAAGGCGACCACTCTTGCTTCTTATACAAGATTATTTTGATAGAGAGTTAAATTGCAATATCCCGGGAAACCCATTAGAATTCGCATCCCTTTTTCAGGGCTCCTGTGGACTTTGACCTAACCGGCATTTTTAAACAGGGAGATGCTCAGAGAGCAGATAAGCTAACAAAGCGACTTATCCAGGAATATTTATGAAAAGAACATTTCAGCCCAGCGTACTGAAACGCAAAAGAACCCATGGCTTCCGGTCCCGTATGGCGACAAAAAACGGCCGTCAGGTATTGAGCCGCAGAAGAGCCAAAGGTCGCGCCCGTCTGTCTGCTTGATTTAGGGTAGAATCCAATCTGCCCCCCGGCACCGCTGCACCGACAGGTGGGAGATAATGACCAGTGATGGATCAACGATTTCCCAGAACCTGTCGGCTTCTCGACTCCCAGGACTATAATCGGGTTTTCAGCAAACCGGATTTCAGGGTTTCTAACAAGTACTTACTGATTCTAGGGTGCTGGACTGACATGGATTCAGGCCGGCTCGGTGTTATTGTTGCCAAAAAAAATGTTGGCAAGGCCGTTCAGCGAAACAGGATCAAACGACTGATACGGGAGACATTCCGCATCAGAAAATGCGACCTTAAACAGGCAGATCTGGTAGTTATGGCCAGGAAAGGTCTGCAGACGGTTGAAAACAACCAATGTCAGACGTATATCCATGAACTTATGGATGAAATAAAAAAGAAGAATCCTGCAACCTGAACACATTGCCTTATGGTCAAGCTGCTTTCCTGGATAATACTTACGTATAAAAAATGTCTGAGCCCTTTGCTCGGACAAAACTGCCGTTTTTACCCTTCCTGCTCCACCTATTTTCTCCAGGCCCTTGATACCCATGGTGCGGTAAAAGGGTGCTTTCTTGGTATACACAGAATTTGCCGATGCCACCCCCTTAATGAGGGAGGTGTTGATCTGGTTCCAGGAACAGAAAAACCTTTAGTACACGGCCATTCCTGCCAGGAATAGTCCATTAGCATAGGAATCCAATTTCAGTCATGGATATCAAACGTAATTTATTGCTGCTCGCGCTGGCTGTTGTCTCATATTTGATGCTGCTTGCGTGGAATAAAGACTATCCCGGTGATGTGGAAAACACTGGACAGGATACCGCTCCAGTAACCCTGCCTAATGAAAACCCGGCACTTTCCTCAAATGTGGATTTGCCAGCAGCACCAGTTGTTGAGGGAACAACCAATCAGGATGTACCACAGGTACCTGTTGCTGGACAGTCAGTGTCACAGCAGATTGTTTCAGAACCGGGCACTCAAATACTGACAGTTTCAACAGCCAAGCAAATTGTGAAGATCAATCTGATGGGTGGTGACATTGTTGGTGTTTCTCTTCCGGATTTTCCCGTGTCTCTGGATACGCCAGATGAGCCTTTCAAACTTCTAAGACAGGATGCCAATCTCGAATACATCGCCCAGAGTGGACTTATCGGACGTGATGGTCCGGATGCCAATGCACAGGGACGGCCACGCTATACCACTGCCGTTTCCGATGTTGCAATTAGTGGGGATAGCCAGGCTGTTGATCTTGTATTGCCCTCAGTTAACGGTGTTGTCATTACCAAACGGTTTATTTTTACAGCCAATGATTACCTTATCCGTGTGCAATACCTGATCGATAACCAGGGTTCAACGACCTGGCAGGGCAATATGTTTGGTCAGATCAAAAGGGACAGTTCACCAGAACCCAGTGATACTGGAAAAATGAATGCGCGTACATTCCTGGGCGCTGCTGTGAACACCGTTGATGATCCCTACGTGAAATATGATCTTGAAGATATTGCCGATGGTGTCCCCAGTATCGAAAGAACCGGAGGCTGGATAGCCTTTTCCCAGCATTACTTTCTGGGAAGCTGGATACCCGATCCCCAGACCAACAACACGTATACCATACGCCAGAATAATCAGGGCGATAATCTACTGACCTTCGTTAATCCTGCGATTTCCGTTGCGCCTGGTCAGATTGTCACAATAGAAGCAGGCTTCTGGGCTGGTCCAAAGGATCAATACAGGCTCAGTGAAATTTCACCGGAACTTGATCTGACCATTGATTACGGCATGTTCTTTTTTATCGCTTCTCCTATCTTCTGGCTGCTGACGACTATCAACGATGCTGTTGGCAATTTTGGTTTTTCCATCCTGCTGCTCACACTGATCATCAAAACCATCCTGCTTCCACTGTCAGCAAAGAGCCTGAAATCCATGGCAAAAATGCGGCAGCTCACACCAAAGGTAAACGCACTGAAAGACAAATATGGTGATGACAAGCAGAAGTTGATGCAGGCACAAATGGAGTTGTGGCGTAAAGAACAGGTGAATCCTTTTGGTGGCTGTCTACCCATGTTGCTGCAGATGCCTGTATTCCTCGGTATTTACTGGGTACTGAATGAAAGTATTGAGCTTCGCCAGGCTTCCTTCATTCTCTGGTATGACGACCTGTCAAAAATGGATCCGTATTTTGTTCTGCCCATTCTTTTTGGTGGCGCCATGTACGTTAACCAACTGCTGACGCCCATGCAGACAACTGATCCTGCCCAGGCCAAAATGATGAAATGGATGCCGGTGATCTTCAGCGTGTTTTTCCTGTGGTTTCCGGCCGGTCTTGTACTGTACTACACAGCCAACAGTGTCCTGTCGATCCTGCAGCAATGGGTAATCACCAAGCAGGTTGAAAAATCCTACAAGCCAAAGGGCGGCTGATCCAGGTCCGCGGGCTTCGCCTATGCCAGCCTCTACTGACACCATCTGTGCCATCGCGACCCCTGCCGGGCGCGGTGGCATCAGTATCATCCGGGTCTCCGGTCCTCTGGCTCAAACCTGCGCCAATGCAATTTCCGGCCTCCTGCCTCCCCCCCGATATGCGCATTACGGGCATTTCTACAATACGCATCACGAGATCATTGATACCGGTTTGACCCTGTTTTTTCCGGGGCCGGATTCATTTACGGGTGAGGATGTTGTTGAATTCCAGGCTCATGGTGGCCCCTTTGTGGTTGATCTTTTACTGCAGGAAATACTGCGCCTGGGTCCAAGGATCGCACGACCGGGTGAGTTTTCAGAACGGGCATTCCTCAACGACAAGATTGACCTGACTCAGGCAGAAGCCATAGCTGACCTGATAGACAGTGATTCAACTGAGGCTGCCCGTTTTGCCGTGCGCTCCATGCAGGGTGAATTTTCCCGCCTGGTGAATGCCATGATTGATGACATCATCAATCTGCGAAAGTATGTTGAAGCAGCGATGGACTTTCCCGAGGAGGACGTGGATTTTCTATCTTCCGGTGATGTGGAGCAAAAGCTGTCCGGTATTATCGGACAACTGGACCAGGTACTTGCCCAGGCACGGCAGGGCACCATCATGAAGGAAGGCCTGTCTGTTGTTATTGCAGGTGAGCCTAATGCGGGTAAATCCAGTCTGCTTAATGTTCTGGCCGGGCAATCCCGTGCCATCGTGACCGAAATAGCGGGAACAACCCGCGACACGCTGCGTGAACATATCAATATTGATGGCATGCCCTTACATATCATCGATACAGCTGGCCTGCATGCCAGTGAAGATCTGGTGGAAAAGGAAGGGATTCGCCGGGCCTGGAATGAAATCAGGGATGCCGACCTGGTGTTGCTGCTGGTGGATTCCACCAAATATCTGAATGTTATGGAAACCTCTTTATGTCAGGAGATTTCTGCAGCCATTCAGGATCCCCATAAAATCATGGTGGTCTATAACAAGTCGGATATTTCGGGCCTCACCATTGGTCAGACTCAGAAACAGGATACCATCCCACGTAGCATCAATGTGTCTGCTAAAGCGCAAACCGGCATTGTGGAACTCAAAGAAGCCATCAAGCAATTTGCCGGTCTTAACCTGTCCACAGAAGGTGGCTTCATTGCCCGGCGCCGGCACCTGAACGCCCTGACATTGTGCAGGCAAAACCTCGATGCTGCCCTGGTCCAGTTAACCACCCAGCATGCTGGTGAACTGGTTGCAGAGGATCTGAAACTGGCTCACCAGGCTCTGGAAGCGATTACCGGCAGTTATACGGCTGACGACCTGCTTGGTGAGATTTTCACCAGTTTTTGCATAGGCAAATAAAAGGTAAAAAGAGCACTATCGGCTTGTGGACGTTCTCAGGGAAAGCTGTGGAAAACATCCCGGATACCCTGAACAACATGTGTAGTGATAAATACAAACTGTACAGCTGTTTTTTCATCAACGGCTTATCACCGGCTTACCCAAACCTTCCTGATAGATTAACAGCAAGCTTTACACAGGGCTTGCCTTTACCTATCTGACTGCCAGCTTTGGGAATTTCCCGGTTACCCACAGCAGACAGCCGCCCTATTAATAGTAATAACATTAAATAATCATTCTTCTATATATACATATATATCTCTATTTAATTAATAAGCGCACAAGTGGATTCAAACCGTTCGAAATGGCTTCTTTTTTTTAGCCAAATGCTTATACTTGGCCCCCTTTTTCATTCCAGCCGGAAAATACAGGTAAAATACGGACTTATCATGTCCAGTAATACGAAACAGCAATTTGATGTCATTGTCGTAGGCGGAGGCCATGCCGGCACAGAAGCGGCCCAGGCAGCGGCGCGCATGGGCGTGAATACGCTGTTGATCACCCACAATATCGACACCCTTGGTCAGATGTCCTGCAACCCGGCCATCGGGGGAATCGGCAAGACCCACCTGGTCAAGGAAATCGATGCCTTGGGTGGTGTTATGGCACGCGCGGCAGATCTGGCCGGCATTCATTTCAGGACCCTCAATGCCAGCAAGGGGCCTGCAGTGCGTGCTACCCGCGCCCAGGCTGACCGGGCCCTGTACAAGGCAGCGATTCGCAATATCCTGGAATCCCAGGATAACCTCTCCATTTTCCAGCAGGCAGTGGATGATCTGATTATCGATGGGGAGACCGTCCGCGGCGTGGTCACCCAGATGGGCCTGCAGTTTTTTGCCCCCCGCGTCATTCTCACTGCAGGGACTTTTCTTGGAGGAAAAATCCATATTGGCTTGAAAAATCATGCAGGCGGCAGGGCCGGTGATGCGCCATCCATTGCCCTGGCAGATCGACTCAGGGAGCTGCCATTTAATGTGGGGCGTCTGAAAACCGGCACGCCACCCCGGATAGATGCCGACACCGTGGATTTTTCCAAAATGACAGAGCAGCCAGGGGATACACCACTGCCAGTGATGTCTTACCTGGGGCAAGTCAGCGATCATCCCCAACAGGTGAGTTGTCACATAACGGCGACAAATGAGGCCTGTCATGAGGTTATCCGGGGAGGCCTGGCTTTTTCGCCGATGTATGCCGGTGAAATTGAAGGCGTCGGCCCCCGTTATTGTCCTTCCATCGAAGACAAGGTGGTTCGGTTTTCTGATAAAAACAGCCACCAGATTTTTGTTGAACCGGAAGGCCTGAACAGCCGTGAGCTCTATCCCAATGGCATTTCAACCAGCTTGCCTTATGACATACAGGAAAAGCTGATCGCACTGATTCCGGGTTTCGAGCAGGCCAGAATAGTCCGGCCCGGCTACGCCATTGAATACGATTATTTTGATCCCCGTGACCTGCAATATTCCCTGGAAACCAAATTTATCAAGGGCCTGTATTTTGCCGGACAGATCAATGGCACTACCGGCTACGAAGAAGCAGGCGCCCAGGGCTTGCTTGCCGGCATCAATGCGGCCTTGGCAGTCAGGGAACAGGATCCCTGGTGCCCCGGTCGGGATGAGGCCTATATCGGGGTGCTCGTTGATGATCTGATTACCCGTGGCACACAGGAACCTTACCGGATGTTCACCTCGCGAGCCGAATACCGGTTGATGCTGCGTCAGGATAATGCGGATTTCAGACTCACAGACACAGGCCGCCGACTGGGCCTGGTCGATGATGCCAGGTGGCAGGCGTTTTCTGAAAAACAGCAGCAGGTTGAGGCAGAGCAGCAGCGTCTTAACAGAACCTGGGTGCAGCCACAGGGTGATCTGGCAGACCGGATTAATCCATTGCTGGAAAAACCCCTGTCTCATGAATATTCCCTGGCGGATATCCTGTCTCGGCCGAAAGTTGCCCTGGCGGATCTGAATCAGGCTTGTCAGGACGTGGGCATGCTGGACAGCCTGCCCGATGCCCTGGTGGCGGAACAGGTGGAAATCCGTATCAAGTATCAGGGTTATATCGATCGCCAGCATGGCGAGATCGCAAAACAAAAGTCCCAGGAAAACACCCGTATTCCTGATGATTTTGATTATGCCAATATTCCAGGTCTTTCCAGTGAGCTCCGGCAGAAGCTTGGCCAGAGCCGGCCAGATTCCATTGCCCGGGCATCAAGGATATCGGGAATAACACCCGCGGCTATTTCCCTTTTGCTGGTATATCTGAAAAAACATCAGTCCAGGCCAATGCAAAAGGAAACCGGGGAGCCGGAAAACAAGATTGCCTGATGGTTGTCTCATCCGAGAAACTCCTGGGTCGTCTGGAAGACGGGCTGGCGAAAATACACGGCGAGTTTCCGCAGGATGTCTGTGAGAATCTCATTCGTTATCTTCAACTGTTGGCAAAATGGAACAGTGCCTACAACCTGTCGGGGATAAGGGACATTGAAAAAATGGTGCCTTACCACCTGATAGATTCACTGGTGATAGCCCCTTTCATTGAAGATGAACAAAACAAGCGAATTCTGGATGTAGGGACCGGGGCAGGCATTCCAGGGATTCCACTGGCGATCTGCTTTCCTGACAAAATGTTTGGTCTGTTGGACAGCAATGGCAAGAAAACCCGTTTTCTTCAGCAGGTCAGGACAGAATTGAATCTGGACAATGTCACTGTTTTCAATGAGCGTATTGAGAGCTTTCAAAGCCCTGAACAAATTGATATTGTGCTCTGCCGGGCGTTTGCCGCACTCGACAAAATCGTTGAACTGACCAGTCACCTGATGACTCCCGGGACCCGGATACTGGCGATGAAGGGGCAGTTTCCGGAAGCAGAAATAGCCAATTTACCGGCAGCTTTCACCGTCAAAAACAGTTTTGAATTACAGGTGCCGGGAGTCGATGGCTCCCGGTTCCTCATAGAAGTAGTCTCAACCGCTGACCTGTAAAACGTTTACAGGCAGAAAATTGGAAACAGGAAAGCATCAGTGAGCCGTATTTATGCCGTAGCAAACCAGAAGGGCGGGGTGGGTAAAACCACCACCACTGTCAATCTGGCTGCATCCCTGGCCAGGATGCACAAGCAGGTCCTGTTGGTGGACCTTGACCCCCAGGGTAATGCCACCATGGGCAGCGGTATTGATAAAAGTGCTGTTGAATACAGTGTTTACGACGTACTTGTAGAACAAACCCCGGTGGATCAGGTTGCCGTCAAAAGCCAGGATGCCGGTTTTGATCTGCTGCCCGCCAATGGCGACTTGACAGCAGCGGAAGTTGAATTGTTGGACGTTGAGGGGCGGGATCATCGGTTGCGGGATCTGTTGGGTCGCGCCACGCACTATGACTATATTCTGATTGACTGTCCTCCCTCGTTGAACATGCTGACAATCAATGCCCTGGTGGCTGCCAGTGGTGTGCTGATTCCCATGCAGTGTGAATATTATGCCCTGGAGGGCCTGTCGGCCCTGTCCCAGACCATCGAAGCAGTCGGTTCTGCCCTGAATCCCGGCCTTAAGATCGAAGGGATACTCCGGACCATGTATGATCCACGAAACCGCCTTTCACAGGAGGTTTCCGATCAACTGATAGAATATTTTGGTGATACCGTATACCGCACCATTGTCCCTCGCAACGTGAGGCTGGCTGAAGCCCCCAGTTTTGGGCAGCCGGTTATCGTGTATGATAAAACCTCCCGTGGCGCCCTGGCCTATATTGCCCTGGCAGGAGAAATTTTACGCCGACATGGCAACCCGGGTGTCCAGATTGCGGAAACTGAACAGCAGGATTCTGCTGGTGAAGCAGAAAACCCGGGTCAGGAAGCCTGTTGAACCGACCTGATTATTGGCAGTTAGACTATGAGTACAAAAAAAAGAGGATTGGGCAGAGGCCTGGACGCCCTGCTGGGCGCAGGCCATAAAGCTGCTCCGGAACCAAAACCCGAGCCAGTACCGGTCAACCAGCCTGCATCGGTGCCGGAAGTACCTGCCGGAGAATCCGCAACCGGCCCATCAAGCCAGCCAGCCGCATCTCCTGTACAGGCTGAAACGCCGGCCAGTCAACATAATGTGCTGAAAAACCTGCCGGTTGAGTTCATTCAGCCAGGCAAATACCAGCCCCGGCACGACATTCGCACAGAAACCCTGGAAGATCTCGCCAATTCCATCAAGGCACAGGGGGTTATGCAGCCGATAGTCGTGAGGCCAATCAGCACAAATAAATACGAAATTATTGCCGGGGAGCGGCGCTGGCGAGCCAGCCAGCTGGCCGGCCTCGATACGGTACCCGTGATTATCAAGCAGGTACCGGATGAAGCGGCCATTGCCATGGCCCTGATCGAAAATATCCAGCGCGAGAATCTCAATCCCATTGAAGAAGCGATGGCCCTGCAGCGACTGATTGACGAATTTGAGCTGACCCAGCAGGAAGTGGCTGATGCTGTGGGCAAATCCCGCACCACGGTGACCAATCTGCTGCGCCTGATGAGCCTGAACCCGGATGTCCGCAAATCACTGGAACACGGGGACCTAGAAATGGGCCATGCTCGTGCCCTGCTGGCCCTGTCTTATGAAAAACAGGTGGAAGCCGCAAAAATCGTGGTAGGAAAGGACCTGACCGTTCGCCAGACCGAAGCCCTGGTCCGTCGTCTGCAGCAGCAAAAGGGCGGAAAGCCCGCGCCAGGCGGCATTGACCCCGATATTCGCCACCTTCAGGACAACCTGTCCGAAAAACTGGGCACCCAGGTCACCATTCAGCACAGCGCCAAGGGTAAGGGGAAGCTTATTTTTCAATACAATTCCCTGGATCAGCTGGAAGGCATCCTTGACCATATTAAATAAGACTGTTTTCTGGAATTAACAATTGCACCGAAATTGCACAAAATGTCCCCAAAATATTGTTTGGTCCGGTGAAATTCCCTATAATTCGCCGCCCTTGCAAGTGGTCCGCAAAAGCATCTGGATACTGTGATTCGAAAATTATCAGTCATCAGGATAGTGACCCGGCAGGTGGGGTTTGCAGCAGTACTGGCAACAGTTGCTGGTTTGGCTTCAACCCGGGTTGAAGCTGAGTCCGTGATTATCGGGGCATTGATCGCGATAATCCCCGGTGCCTATTTTGGGTACATGTATTTCCGGGAAACGGGCTCACGGGCCATGCAGAGAATCATTCGTCGGGCATATATTGCCGAAGCGGTGAAACTGGTCATGATGGGAGCAGGCTTTGCTCTCGCATTCAGGTTCATGGATTCTTTAAATCCCCTGGCTTTATTTTGTGGATTCGTGTTGACCCACGGATTCGGCATTTTTGCGATAGCGAAAATGCAATCAGCCTATAAACAGGCTCCAGAACAACCACGATAACTGGTATTGAACAGGACAAACGAGAACCGATGGCCGCTGAAGAACACGCTGTAGAGCATGTAACAGACCATGCGATGGAAGGTGCTGAAGGGCACGCCGAACAATATGCTTCCGGTGGGGAGTACATCCAGCATCACCTGGGTTTTCTGGTTTTCGGCAAGAAGGAAGATGGCCACCTGGGCTTTGCCCACAGTGAAGAGGAAGCCAAGGACATGGGCTTCTGGTCCATTAATGTGGACACCATGGGCATTTCCGTGGTTCTTGGCCTGATCTTCATCCTGTTGTTCAGGAAAGTATCAAAAACAGCCACATCCGGCGTACCCGGTGGTCTTCAGAATGCCATCGAATTCATTGTGGAAATGGTGCAGGACAACGTCAAAACCACCTTCCACGCCAAAAATGATTATATCGCACCGATTTCCCTGACTATTTTCTGCTGGGTCTTCCTGATGAACCTGATGGACCTGGTGCCAGTGGACATCATTCCGCTTTTTGTCCAGACCGTGGCAGGCGACCCTCACGTATTCTTCAAGTCCGTACCTTCTACTGACGTCAACATTACCGCGGGCCTGGCGATCAGCGTCTTCATCATGATCATTTACTACAGCATCAAGATCAAAGGTATTGGTGGCTTCCTGGGAGAACTGGCCTTTCATCCATTCCCCAAATGGGCCATGCCGCTCAACCTGGTAATGGAAGTACCGGCATTCCTGGCCAAACCTGTTTCACTGGCACTGCGTCTCTTCGGCAACCTGTTTGCCGGTGAGGTTATTTTCCTTGTAATAGCCCTGTTGGGTTGGTATCAGCTGCCTCTGCATTTTGCATGGGCCGTATTCCACATCCTGGTTATTACATTGCAGGCCTATCTATTCATGATGCTCACCATTGTGTACCTAAACCAGGCGCACAATGACCATTAATGGAAATTTAGTAATAAAGAAAGACAAGCAATAACGCTAATTTAGTTACAACCTCGTTAAACCTGGAGATAAAAAATGGAAACAATCTACGCCTACACCCTGATTTCCGCAGCCCTGATTTTCGGTATCTGTGGTGCCGGTACTGCTATCGCCTTCGGTAATCTCGGTGGCAAGCTGATCGAAAGCTCAGCCCGTCAGCCCGAACTTGCCCCACGCCTGCAAACCCAGTTCTTCCTGGTTGCCGGTTTCGTGGACGTAATCTCCATTATCGGTGTTGGTATGGCCATGCTGTTCATCTTCGCCGTACCTTTCCAGGTATAAGCACACGACAGGTTAAAAAAAGCGCGCTGCAGAGAATATGCGGTGCGCTAAAGTCGTACTGCAAACCTAGGTGAGGAAACTATGAATCTGAACGCAACTATCATCGGTCAAA
>CAZBBS010000074.1:0-13790 GCA_964490145.1 uncultured Enterobacteriaceae bacterium | reverse complement strand
AACGATCTCGATCTGACTTTGGTGATATTTTTGCGACCTCTCCACTGCAAAAAGCGTCGACTGTTGTTGGTCAAGGTACGGCTCTGAAGCAAGTGACCCAGGAGTTTTCGCAAGGAAACATTGAGCTTTCCGGGAATTCACTAGATTTGGCGGTTACCGGTGAAGGCTTCTTCCCGCTGCGCTCTGGTGACGGACAGGACCTCTTTACTCGGAACGGCTCGTTCCTATTAGATGAGCAAAATACTGTTGTGAACTCAGCTGGCCAGTTTCTTCAAGTCGCATCGGTCGACTCCCTTGGTAAAGCGGATTTCGAGGCAAATCTTGTTCCACTACAAATTGCACCGAATACGGTCGGTGAGGCCTTGGCGACGTCAGCGATTGATCTTGAGATTAATTTTCCAGGTAATTCCAATCCTGTTTATCAAACAGACCCAGAGACGGGCCTTCAGTCCTTAGTCCCGTTCAACTCGAATGATCCGACAACGTATGCCAAGTCTGCTGCGATTACCATTTTTGATGCTAACGGGGAAGATTTTTTATTGACCTTTTACTACCGCCGCACACAGGTCGCGAGCGCTGAAAGTCCTAACAGTAAATGGCAAACCCATATTTTGCTAAACGATACGGAATTGGAGCCGACACTTTCACAGGCAACTGACTCTGCTGGAAACAAGTTATTTGTTAACAAGTATGGCGACATCAAAACAGAGAACGACTCTGAAGTTGGCGGTTTTACAACGAAAACATTCTTCAAAAAGTACAACCTTGACGACTTAGGGCCTGTCATTCAGTCGACACCGGCCACGGCTATCGGATCAGTTGCTTCGAATCAGCCATATCAGAAAGGTGCCGATGGTGTTCAATTTTTTGCCACTCCCGGAACTGTTGATTTGGAGAATATCGATGCATCGCAGATCGCTTCGGGAAATACGCTCGGCATTGAAATCACGATAGACACAACGAACACCTACTCACTTACCACGAGCCCTTTTGGAGCCAATACCACCACTTCTCAGGTGGCAGCGGCGATTGATGACGCGCTCGCATCCAACATAAATACTCAGCATTTGACCGCTTCAGTGGTTGGGACAAGTATTCGGATAAGCTCTTTAGATGGAACTGGATTTACTGTCTCGAATTTTACCCAGCCCGCAGGAGGTACTGCGGTGGGCGATTGGGCGAAAACCACACCAGGCCAGACTGAAGCCATCGATTTTTCAGATGCTTTTAGTCTCCTGATTGATGAAGATTTGGACAATCCGATCGCTAACCCAATTTCGATCGATTTGTCTGCATTGGGTCAGACCACCAAGAAACTGAGTGGTCAGGAAGTTGCTTCGATCATGACGTCTGAGATCAACAGACAGTTAGGTGACGGCAGGAAATTCGATCTTACCTCAAATGCAACTTACCGAACGTTTACGGTTAGCTTCAACGGGGGTGATCATGCGATTTCATTACCATCTGGAACCTTTACCCCGACTGAGATGGCAACCGAGATACAAAATCAATTGCGATCAAGTGCTGCCGCTCGGATTAATGTCAGTTATAACTACGCACTGAAGCAGTTTACCTTCAAAACAGCGGATTTGACGGATTCCATCAGCCTCAAAAATACCGGGACTAATTTAAATGCATTGTTTGGTTTAGGAACTTCGGGTAAAGAGCTGACGGTTGATGTTGCCACTGGTGCTCCTGGTGCCGAAGTGATTCCGCAAGGCGATTTTATCTTGCCAAAAGTGCAACAGAGGCAAGGTGTCGTTGTTGAATTTGTTCCGAACACGGCTGCGGGGTCCACTGATGGTCATTTTACGATTTCATCAGGATCTACTGGTGATCAGTCATCTATCTCAGTGAGTCAAATATCGGCGGTTGCTACAACGTATCTGGGTCTGGATCCGACGAGCACATCAGTTCAAAGGCCTCTATCCGTTGGGAGGGAGTCCGGTGACTCTGCTGTTCGAGGCGTCACTTCTACAGCAGCTAAAGTTTTTGGCACCCCGATTCAGTTTGATCCTGATGAAACGTTCAGTGTGGATGAGTTATCTAATCAATTTACGATCACCGTTGATAACGTTACTGAAACATTCCGGCTGAATGTAGGAGATTACAATCTGAACTCCTTCATTAACGCTCTCGAGGGTCGAATCAATGCAATGGAAAATTCGAGTGGTCAGTCCATTTCTGGAGTCAAAGTAGACTTCGATGAGACGCTTGGAGTATTCACGTTCACCTCGGGGACTACTGGGGATGATTCTTTCGTTCAGATTGAAGGCTCGCCGAAATTTGGCATGGAGGATCTGAGCTCATCTGTCGGATCAACAGGGACCTATCGTCGTCCTGTCGCTGAGACTACAGACCAAAACCAAACAGTTTATGTCCAGCTTGATCAAGCGGAAGGAACTGCTCAAGAAGATCGCACATTCCTAGAATACGATACCGACCCCAATACCGATAACCCTGAATTACCTGCTGACGCAGCTGGTCTTGCGCAGGAAGCGGAATGGCGCCCCTTATTCCTCGATAAGGGTGAATTGACCTTTGATACGGCTGGTCGACTGGTCTCCCCGTTAAACGGAATTAATCTTCAGGATGTTGTTGTTGGTGCCGAGTCGGTATCGATTGACTATGTAGGCTCAACTCAGTTTACAGGTGATTTCTCTGTGAACACTCAGTCACAGAACGGACAACCGAACGGTTCGCTTGTTGCCGTTGATATTGCCGATGACGGACTAGTGACGGCTTCCTATTCAAACGGCACCCAGGATTTGAAAGGCAAGATCGTACTTGCCACTTTTTCGACACCTAACGGATTGCGTCAGTTAGGTGACTCAACATTCTTGGAATCCAGTGATTCAGGGGCTCCGACCCTTGGTGAACCAGGCGGTGCTGGCTTTGGCACAATCCGTGCAGGTGCTAGGGAAAGAGCGAATGTTGATTTGACGTCAGAGCTAGTGGATTTGATTACCGCACAGCGGAATTTCCAGGCCAACGCGAAAGCGATCGAGACGTCATCAACGTTGACCTCAACAATTATCAACATCAGGAGCTAATCAAGCGTAGTGGTTATTTGAGATGGATCGTCTAGTCTTCACAGCAGTAACAGCCATGTCTGAGTATCGATTGGATCGGCAGAATATGACGCATGAGCTGGCCAACGTCTCAACGACCGGCTTCAAAAAAGCCTTCCAGGTAGCGAATAGGGCGGTACGCGTTGAGGGAGAGGGGTTCGATACTCGCTTTTTACCGCGCGCGATTACGTCTCCACAAGTGGATTTATCACCAGGCTCTCGTCAGTTTACGGGCCGGCCACTGGATGTTGCGATGGATAATTTTACGGTTCTAGCTGTACAAGCTGAGAACGGAGATGTGGCCTGGACGCGTCGAGGTGATCTCAGCCTTGATCCCAATGGACTTGTTAGAACAGGTGAGGGTTATCTAGTCCTCGATCAATCTTTGGCGCCAATGCAATTACCGCAAGGTTCTGTGATCTATGAGATTGCTGGCGATGGAACCATATCGATCGTTGATCCGGCGAATCCCGAGGCGGGATCTCAACAAGTTGCCCAACTCGGATTGAAAGATGCGTCGGAGATCGTGATGTCACGGCGCGAGGATGGCCTATTTAAGCCCCTAGAAAATACCGAAGATGGATTTGATTTTGAGACAGGCCCGCAGCCTGCGACTTTGACGCCTGGCTCGCTTGAGGGTTCGAATGTTAACGCTGTCCATACCCTAGTGAAATTTATTGATCACATGCGATCTTTCGAAATGCAAACCAAGGTGATTCGAGAGATGAAGGATAACGATGCATCTGGCGCTGCCATGATGCGTATGTCATAGGAGATAAATAATGGAAGCATCACTTTGGGTATCTAAGACGGGCCTTGATGCACAGCAGATGCGAATGACCGTTATCTCAAACAACTTGGCTAACGTGAATACGGTTGGCTTCAAGAGAGATCGGGCGGTGTTTGAAGACCTGCTGTACCAGAATATTCGACAGGCCGGCGGTTCAACTGGCGGTGATAATCAGTCGCCAACAGGGCTCATGATTGGTACCGGTGTTCGTATCGTAGCCACTGAGAAAACGCATACACAGGGCTCGATGATTCAGACTAAAAACGCGTTAGATCTGGCGATTCAGGGCGAAGGTATGTTTCAAGTACTTCAGCCCGATGGCACTATGGCCTACACCCGGGATGGTTCGTTCAAATTATCAGTTGATCGTGAACTAGTGACCTCTAACGGGATGCAGCTTCAACCTGCGATCACGATACCAGCTAATGCTGAGTCGATCAGTATTGGTGAGGATGGCACGGTATCGATCCAGCCCTACGGAAATGCTGAAGAGCAGGTCATTGGTCAATTACTTCTGACACGCTTCGTCAATTACGCCGGTCTCGAACCAATGGGAAAAAATCTATACAGAGAAACTTCCGCTTCTGGGGCGCCACTTGTTGGCGTTCCTGATGCTGATGGTGCTGGAAGGATTTCACAAGGTTCACTAGAGGCGGCGAACGTTAATGTTGTTGAGGAAATGGTCAATATGATCGAAACGCAGCGGGCATATGAGATCAACTCGAAGGCAATCTCTTCAGTTGATTCGATGTTGCGCTTCTTGAACCAGAATTTGTAAGAGGCTTGATATAATGCGCAATTTATCGACGATCGTTGGAGTGGCGATGCTCGCGGGCTGCGCTGGGCCGCAAAAAGTGGCGGGGCCGTCACCAGAATTTGCGCCAGTGATTCCGATGGCGGCTCAACAGTCATCAATTCCGACAGGCTCGGTTTATAACGTAGCCTTTTCTGACAGCTGGTTTGGCGAAAAAAAGGCCTATCGCGTTGGTGATATCGTGACTGTTGTTCTCGACGAGTCAGTTGATGCCGACACGACAACAAAGAATACAGCTTCTCGGAAGACCAAAACAGACGTGTTGTCTCCCCTTCAGTTAGCGAAGTGGGGGAGTCCTGGCGGTCTTTTGTCCTCTGATCTCCAAGAAGAAAATGAAGTGTCATCAACGGGCTCTGGTGTTATTGATCAAAGCGCGACCTTGAAAGGTACGATGACCGCGCAAGTGGTTGAAATTTATCCAAACGGCAACTTGCTCATCCGTGGTGAGAAGATTGTGAATTTTTCATCGGGTTCAGAGGTTGTTCAGGTCAAAGGCATTATTCGCCCACAGGACATCCAACCAGACAATACCGTTCAATCGAAGCGGCTCGCATCGGCTCAAATTACCTACAAAGGCGTGGGTCCGAACGCAAACGTTCAGAAGATTCCGTGGGGTACTAATTTGCTCCTCAGCATCTGGCCGTTTTAGGAGGCATGGATGAGAGTATTTCTGTTATTGATGAGTCTGTTGGCAACAACTGCCGCAACAGCTGATCGCATCAAAGATCTTACGACTGTTGCCGGCGTCCGCTCTAATCAGTTGATTGGATATGGGTTAGTTGTTGGCCTTGACGGGACAGGCGATGGTGGAGCTGTGCCTTACACGGGCCAGTCACTACGTTCGATTCTTGGTCGTCTTGGCGTAAACGTGGACGGTGTTTTATCCGACTTTGACGTGGCTGGGACTCAGGCAAGCAGTATCCCTGCTGATAATGTCGCAGCCGTCATGGTGACAGCATCTTTGCCCGCTTTTGCAAAGCCAGGACAGAACATTGATGTCAACATTTCCACTATTGGGGCTGCCAGCTCACTGCGGGGTGGAACCCTCATTATGACGCGTCTGCGAGGCATTGACGGTGAGGTATATGCGCTAGCGCAAGGCCCACTGACTTCTACAGGAGTTGAAGTCAATGCCGCCGGAGACGAGATTACGATCGGCGTGCCAACCTCTGGGCGGATTCCCAACGGTGCAAGTGTGGAGCGCATGGTTGAATCTCCATTCAATCGTTCGCAACACATCGTCCTTAATGTTTCAACTGGAGATTTCACAACATCCAAAGAGATCGTGGATAAAATTAATACGATCTTCGGTGATGGGACCGCTTCGGCCATCGACGGCGTTTCAGTTGCGGTTCGCGCACCAGAGGATCCTAACGCCCGCGTCTCTTTTTTGTCCTTACTCGAAAACCTAGACGTCACACCGGGAGAGCCGGCAGCAAAAATCGTGGTGAATAGCCGAACCGGCACTGTTGTTATCAGTCGGAATGTGAAAGTCACCGCTGCCGCTGTGACCCATGGGCCAATTACGGTGACCGTTTCGGCGACCAACGAGGTTAGCCAGGCTAATCCGTTTGCTGATCAGGGTCAGACCGTGGAATTACAGAACGCAGATGTTGCGATCGAAGAGCCAGCGAACAAGATGTTTCTTTTTCAGCCCGGCGTCGATTTGCGAGATATTGTCGATGCGGTGAACGAAACTGGCGCGACGCCTTCCTCACTGATCGCGATCTTAGAGGCACTGAAGTCCTCTGGAAGCCTCCGGGCAGAGCTTGTGGTGATCTGATGAACACCATTTCCGATCCAAAAACATCTTACGACTTCGCGGGTATCGGCGCGCTGAAAGCGCAGGCCGCCCGGGATGGTGGAGATGATGATGCGATTAAAAAAACTGCAGATCAGTTCGAGGCAATGTTTCTGCAGATGATGATGAAATCTATGCGGTCGACGATCCAGAAAGGTGGATTGTTGGACTCAGCCGGAACAGAAACCTTTGAGCAGATGCTTGATCAACAATTTGCCATGGCTATGGCTGGCCGTCGGTCAACCGGCCTCAGCCAGATGGTTGAAGAGTTCATCCGTCGTTCGCAGGGCCTGTCTTCTGAAGAGTCAATACCCGGTCATTTTTCGCTTCAACCCAAAGCAGCAGACGCATTGCCTCTAGTCAATGAATCGGTCGGCTTTGGTCTTTCTGAAGAGTCTACTCAAAACTTTTTACTCAACCGTGGTCGTATTCGACTTGGGGGCAGTGACTGATGGTTGATTTAGTTTCGATCGGAGCCAGTGGTGTCAATGTCTACAAGCGGGCTCTAGCCACTGTTTCTAATAACATCGCGAATATGGGCACCGACGGCTACAGTCGTCAGGTAACAGAGGTTCGACAGAACGCGCCTACAGAGGCAGGGAAAAGTACGATCGGTAACGGGGCCTATTTCAATCGAGTAACCCGGCAATACGATGAATTTCTTGAGGCGTCGCTTCAACAGGCGACATCAGACTTTGAATCGCAAGGTGCGACGGTTGAGTTCGCGAGACGATTACTTGACCTGATCGGTAGTGAAAAGATTGGTGCGTCGGCAGCCTTAACAAAGTTTTTTGCTTCTGCAAAAAGTTTGTCAACTGACCCCGCTTCGCCTGCACTTCGTAACGCAATGCTCCGTGATTCAGATGAGCTGGTGTCTCGGTTTAATGGATTAGCTGATCAGATCGATGAGCTTAGCGAGCAGGCGTATTCTGCACTTGAAGCAGATGTTAAGGCCATTAATGGCTTATCGGGCCAGATCGCTGCGGTTAATCAAAATCTTCTCAAAAAAAGGAACGAGGCTGACCAACCGCCTCAGCTTCTGGACCTTAGGGATCAGTTATTAAGAGATCTCAGTGAGTATGTGGGTATTAAAACGGTCGTAGATTCCCAGGGTTTAGTGTCGGTATCGTTAACTCAAACCATGAATAAGGGCCTTCTGGTTGATAAGGTTACTGGGTACCAACTAGCCGCCTCTGAGCCTACAAAAGATAATCCGCAGATTGCTTTTACCATCAAGGGTGGTCTTGAGAATGTCAGCCTTTCTGGTGTGTCTGCGGGAAGCGTCGCGGGTTATGCAAACTTTCTTGAGAACACGGTTGCAGAGGTCCGAGGTCAGCTTAACAAGGTGGTACGAGTTTTTGCTGATGAGGTCAATGCTATTCAGACTACCGGTCTCGATGGAATGGGCCGAGTTGGATCCGATTTCTTTGTGGTAGAGCCTTCTGTGGATATTGATAAGGGCGCGTCACGTGGTGACTACGAGATCCTTTCTGTCATCGAGGATGCGGCATCGATTGGAACAGGTTCCTACGGTTTTACGTGGGACACGGCGTCCGGCGGATGGGTTCCGGATGAAGGAATCTCAGGTACCCGTGCGGACTCCGCTGGATCTGTGACATTTTCCGGGCTGACCCTCAGAACCTCTGGTCAACCTCTTGACGGTGATCGTTTCATTGCGACCACCTACCAAGATGCAGCGGCTGGGATACGGGTAGCGTTGGAAGACGGCGTTGATATCGCTGCTTCGTCGTTATTTAGGATCACTCCGGCGATTGAAAATACCGGATCAATTGGCCCTACGGTCAGTTTCAACAATTACTCTGAGTCCACCGACCTGTTAGCAAACGGTGTTGTTGATGTGAAGTCTCAGTCGATGACGCCTGCAGGGGTCATTGGCCCAGGCCAGTCGCAGTTTAGCGTGACACTTGACTCTGCCGGAGATGCTAATTTAACGATTAATTTGTTGACGAGTGACGGCCGTCATCTCGTCGGTGGTTCATCGGGTACAGATTTTTCTGAGTTGGTTGGCGAGTCAGATTTTTTCGCGGCCGGGGCAAGCTACTCGGATCTCTACCTGAATAAGAGTGGTGCATCCCAGAATAGCTACAAAAATTTGACGTTAAAGTACGGAGCCTTCGGTGACAGCCGTGAAGTGACCTACTTGAGCCCATTGTCGGGAGATGTAGTCCAGTCCTCTAACCTGATCGATTTTGCAGGAGGCTTTGTCGATTTTTCAGTTGGAATCATGAATAACGGTGTCCAGCTTGATATCAACGAAGATAACTTTATCGATCAGTCTCAGGGTGCAATTTCGGTTGTCGGCGACTCGATTTATCGCGGAACAGGGTCGGGCTCTGAGCGGATTGCTGAGGTCGTCTATCCTTACGGTGGCGTTTCTAAGCCTCAGGACACTTTACGTGTGAACCTGCTAGGCAGCCCCGTTATTAGTGAGTTTGAGAACGCAAGTTTTGAGGCAGATCCAGTTGGCTCAACGACTGTGACGGGCTGGTCTGTCCTTAACCAGCAGATTATTCTGGGCACAACTGACATCGCGGGCTTTGCGTCGCCGCTGGATCTGACTAGTCCCCCAAATTCTACCAGCGACTCCAACGTGCCAACCGTCCCTGGTTCTTACACGACGGCAATCGTGTCTGACGCCAATGATGGGTCAAAGGCTGTTCAAATGGAGAGTTCAGGGATCACAGCAGCGGCTGGATACGATGTGGTGCGGGGACCGGCCATTTATTCGGACTCGACAGTCGCCGTCAAAAGCGGTGACTCGATCAGCTTTGATTGGAAGGCTCAGGATGGTGGCGATGACTACGATGTCTTTGGGTATTTCATCAACGAGACTACCGGCGACACACATGTCGTACTTGACGAGACGGGAACCAGCACGGATTGGACAACGGTGAGCTTTGACGTCCCCGAATCGGGTGACTATCGGTTTGTGTTTGTCTCGGGAAGCTACGATAAGACAGGGCTTAAGGGAATGGGTGCTCGACTGTTTGTCGATAACCTAGTTGTAGACGCAACACCCCCCCCGCCAAATATCGATGTCACGGTACTGAACAAAATTGCAACCAAGTTAACCCTGGCAACAGGTAATGATCTGGTCAGTACGAATAACCCAGAGATTACCCAGATCAGTGTCGAGGCGGTAACGAGCGATGGGCAATATCAGACTTCAGAGGTCTTTGATCTCAACACAGACGATTTGGTTGAGCTTGGCGCTGTCGTAGACAAGGGTATCTATCGGTCAGAGATCATTGGCCAAAGCATTCCCGCTTTTTCAGGCAGCGGAGACGTGATTGCCGCCGGTGAGATTCTGCTGAACGGTACCGCCCTTGGTCCGCTCACAGTGGGGTTGTCAGGAGTCGATGGCTACGGACGACTGTCTGCGCTTGACGTGAAGTCTTGGCTTGATTCCGCGGCACTCCCAGAAGTCAACGTGAAGGTCTGGAATCGGGTCTTCGTTCCCGAGGATTCGGTGCAACTGACCGGGGCGGGGATTAAAATCAACGGCACTCGGATAATTTCGGCTGCGACTGGCGTGTCGACCTCATTCGACTCCTTGTCAGACATGGTTTCCTCTATTAACGCTCAAACTGGGACTACCGGTGTTCAAGCCAGACTTGGCGACAACGGATTTCTTCAGTTATCTAGCGACGGTGGAAACATAGAGATAGCCGCCTCAACCGACGCGACGACTAACAATCAACTCGGTATTCCCAATGGTGTCTTTGTTGGTGAGTACAGGATACGTCAGGACTCGGGATCAGATCGGCCGATCAGCCTTGAGCTTATTGGTACCGGAACCCCCTCTGACCTTAACGCGATCGGGCTCAATACAACCGTTACGGTGACTGGAGATATTGATGAGAGGATTGGAGTGTTTGTTCAAGGCTCCAACGGATCGGCCGAATCAACACTCGAGACAGAGCTCGTGTCTCGCGGAGTCGGCTTCGTTGATGGGATCCGAGACCGCGTCTATGAACTTGATTTTATTAATGCCAATACCTATCGCATTACCGACACCCTGACGGAAACGGTGCTGGCAGAGCGCGCCTATGATGGCGAGACCCTGATCAGTTATCAGGGTATCCAAATTTATTTAGACCGGTCGGCTCAGGCTGGTGACCGATTTACCATCGACGGTAACAACACCGGCGAGGGTCAATCCTTTGACGCGCAAGGAAACAACAGCAATATCCTTCGGGTGGTTGCGCTTGAGAATCAGCCCGTGATTGGGGGTAAGTCGCTCGCGGAGTCCTATCTGGATTTTATCGGTGACGTCGGAAATCAGGCTGTCCAGGCAGAAATATCGCAGGATGCGCTGGCTGTACTTCGTGACCAGGCGATTGAGGCCCGGGATCGTGTATCTGGGGTCAACTTAGATCAAGAAGCTGCCGACTTAATCAAATTTCAGCAAGCCTACCAAGCCTCGGCTCAGATCTTGCAAGTCGCGACTCGACTGTTTGATGCGATGCTACAGATCCGCTAGGAGACAATAGATGACGATTTCGACAACTCTATTATTTAGCCGGGCCGTCACCCTCATGAGTGACCGCCAAAGTGAGCTAGCGTCGATGCAGGAGAAGGTTGCTACAGGCAAACAGATCGTGCGACCCAGTGACGGCGCTGATAGCGCGGTGAACATCGCCAGGCTCAAGAATACCATCTCTCAGTTTGACGGTTATAAGGCGAGTCTCCAGGCAACCACTGACCGCCTCAAGGTGGAGGAGGCTTACTTACAGAGTGCCACCGACGTATTGTCAGCAATTCGCCAACTTTCTATTCAGGGCGCTAACGGCACGCTTGGCTCCATTGACCGCCGGGCGATTGCGATGGAGGTCGATCAACTGACCTCGGAGATGATTAATATTGCCAATGGTACCGACGCAAACGGGAACTTTTTGTTTGGTGGCTCACGGAACCGGGAGGCTCCCTTTCAGGTCGATGAGAATGGACTGGCTCGTTATACCGGCGATATCTATCAACAGCAGGTTGATTTCACAAGCCAGCGACGCTCAGGAATTGGCCGGACAGGTTTGGACGTCTTCCAGCCGGTGCTGACTGGTGAGTTCACCGAGCCTAAAAACGAAATTTTTCGGATTGAATTTGGCGGCAGCCTTGAGGTCGGTGACCAGTACACAGTGACAGTAGACGGCCATGAATTTTCGCAGACCGTTCAGGTTGGTGATGCCCTAACGGACGTGATCGATGGCCTTGCGGCGAACATTAACGCGGCCCGTGATTCGGGCGTTATCCCCTACGTCGAGGCGAGAAACAGCGGCACGGGTCAGCTGATGATCGAGGGGCTGGCTGGGACTAAACACCACATCCTGCTCGAGACATCCAACACAGGCGAGTCTCTCAAGACCGGGTCAGTCACACCCATTAATCCGGGCAGTGATCTGGATGATTCGGATCTCGAATTCGAATCTCGTTCCCTAAATTTTGCGTCTGTTGATTTCACTGCATTTGACGCGGTAGTCAGCTTACAGCTCGGAAATACGGCGCTAACAACGACAGGGACGTCCTTCTCTGATCTGGGGGCACTGGTTGATGATCTGAAGTCTCACGCGGGCTATGCGTCAGCAGACTTTGAACTATCCTTAGACCAGACCGGCGACCGGTTACTCATTGACTGGAAAGAGGCCCAGGCCATTCCTGCGACCACTAAGGCTATCTTTACTGGTGGTGGCGCGGCAGAGCCTGATCTGATTGACGTCAGCGATAATCAACTGACGGTCCTTAATGAAGGACTGAATCTTGAGTACGGCATGAAGCTCGAGGCGCCCTTTGAGAAAGGCGACCGAATTTCCCTGCAGTTTGAGGGCGTGAATTTTGATTACGTGGTCACCGGTTTAGAGGACGGGGCGATGGCTCCAGCCTCAACGGTTTCAATGACCGCGGTGAGAGCGGCCGTGATCCAGGCGATCAATAGTGACCCCTTGATGTCGCAGAAATTAACCGCAAGCCAGTACACGGCGAGCTCTGCATTTATTCGGCTCGAGCCGACAAACTTGAATAATCCTGGCGAGATCCAGACCGAGCTGGTTGACCGTGGCGATATTAATAATCAGTCGTTGCGGTTGTTCCGAGAGCAGGTGCCGTCCCCGTCCATGCCAGAGAAGGTTGAGTTCTTTGCGGTGTTGAAGTCTCTGTCGGACGCACTGAAGGCAGATGACCAGGACGGTATCCGGGCAACCATAGACCAACTGACGCAGATGGTTGACTCAACGACCTTGTCGCTTGCCGATATTGGCAGTGAAATGAAGACCATCGATGACGAGATTTCGATCAACGAGGACCTCAAGCTCCAGATCCAGGCGGCCCTGACGGGGGAGGAAGATCTCGACTATGCGACAGCAATTACTCAGCTTCAGGCAAAAATGTTGTCGCTAGAGGCGGCACAGTCGAGTTTTGCGAAAATTTCACAGTTAAGTTTGTTCGACTACCTCCGATAAAGAATTAACACAGATGGGGTTAAAGAGTGGCTGAGACCAATATCTTAAACACGCTAGGGGCAGGATCAGGGCTCGACGTGTCTGCGATGGTAGACGCGTTGGTCAACGCCGAGCGTGCGCCAAAAGAGACCCAGATCAATTCAAAGATTAGCCAGTCGGAGGCAACTATTTCTGGCCTCGGTATCCTGTCGTCTGCCATGAAAACCCTATCTGACGCCTACCAGCGGTTGGATGACTTGTCTGAGTTTACGGATCAGGCCTCGGTGACGGCCTCAACCGTCGCGTTTTCTGTCGAGGCGGGCAGCGGGCCGGTCCCGGGTCAGTACTCGACATCCGTGCAGCAGCTCGCCTCGTCGCAGGTCGAACGGCTGTTTGTCGGCTACGACGGCAACGGAGACCCGGTGGGATTCAACGGGGCCTCCGAAAACCTGAACGGGGGTACCGCGTTTGGTATCGACCTAACGATTGGTGGGACCACCACCACTGTCAACGTGACCGACACGACTCCTCAGGGGATCGCTGACGCGATCAACGCCGCGGGGCTTTCGGTATCGGCGCGGATCGTCGACACAGGTGCCGCAACTGGAAACACGCAGATTGTGTTGACCGGTGACGAAGGCGCCAGTAATCAGTTCACTGTGTCGACTGCTGTCGCCGCACGGGAAACACTCCGGACCGCTGCAGACGCGATCCTGACGGTTGACGGTGTCCAGATGACCCGCCCCTCGAATAAAATTACCGACGCTATCCCGGGAGTCGACCTTGAGTTGTTTGTCCCAACCACCAACGCGGTGACCGTCAACGTCGCCCGCGACACGGCAGCGGTTAAGACCGCCATTGA
>CAZBBS010000073.1:0-13885 GCA_964490145.1 uncultured Enterobacteriaceae bacterium | reverse complement strand
TGATGGACTGGGTTAGCTGCAAACCGGTTGTGACGTCGTCACGAATTTTCAGGGATGCAGTCTTGTAGACGATGTTGCCTGTTGCACCGGCCACCGAGGTAAGGGCGTCCACCAGCGGCACACCTGCGGCAAAGGTGGTGGATAAAGTGCGGGTAAAACGGGCCAGGCAGGATTTTTCCACGATCTCGCCAAAGACCGGTAATTTCAGGGAGAGTCTTTCCAGGCTTTCCTGGAAGCTTTTGGAGCGCACCTTGGCTTCCTTGAAGATGTAGCCTCCTATGCCTATACCGACAAGGATATACAGCCACCACTCAATCATGAAGTCTGACATGTTCATGACGTACTGGGTGAATATAGGAAGCTCCGCGCCAAAGCTGGAGAATGTTTCAGCAAACTGGGGAACCACCTTGATCAGCAGGATGGCAGTTACAATAACGGCTACAACCAGAACCGTGATGGGGTAGTTCATGGCTTTCTTGATTTTGGATTTCAGGGCCTCGGACTTTTCCTTGTACATCGCCAGGCGGTCCAGCATGGTTTCCAGTGTACCGGACTGCTCACCGGATTCCACCAGGTTGCAAAACAGCTCATCAAACTGACGGGGAAATTTACGGATCGCGTCGGCAAAATGGTTGCCCGATGAAACGTCATCCCGGATTGAGAAAACCACTTCGCGCATGCTGGGGTTTTCGAGACCCTCACCAACGATTTCAAAAGACTGCACGAGGGGGATGCCGGCCTTCATCATGGTGGCGAGCTGACGGGTAAAGATCGCAATATCCATCGGCTTGATGGGTGGTTTCGATGAACCAAACAGGGCCTTGGGTTTTTTCTTGACCTTGGTGGGTTTGATGCCCTGCTTTCTGAGCTGGGCCTTCACCATGGCAGCACTCACCCCGGAGATTTCACCTTTGGCGGTTTTGCCTTTGGAGTCCTGTCCCTGCCAGATGAAAACGGCCTGTTTTATTGCTGATTGTGCCGGAGCCGCCATACCAAATACCTCGTATTTACCCTATGTTGACCAGGCTGATTACACTGGATCTGTCTTTACTGAATCGTGCCAAATTTTCCCCAGGGTTGAAACCTCTACCCGAATCCCGAAGTCTTCATGGGGATGACATCTCAGGTTACCCGGTTGGCTTCCGCCAGGCTGGTAACACCCTGGCTTACCCTGGCAAGTGCAGATTGCCTGAGGGTATTAAAACCTTCAAGGCGGGCCAAGTCTGCGATTTGTTTCGAATTTCCGCTTTCCATAATAACACGGGAAATTTCATCAGTAATCGGCAGGACCTCATAAATTCCGATACGCCCGGCATACCCATCCTGACACCGGGCGCAGCCCAGGGGGATAAAAAAGGTCCCGTCCCGGGCCGCTTCCTCGCTAAATCCTTCATTGCCCAGAATATTGGCTGGCATGGAGACCTGTTTTTTGCAGGCCGGGCAAAGCCGTCTGATCAGGCGCTGGGCTATCACCAGGTTCAGGGATGTGGCCAGATTCAGGGGCTTGATGCCCATATCCATCAGCCTGATGATGGTATCAGGGGCAGTGTTGGTATGAAGGGTGGAAAGCACCAGGTGGCCAGTTTGGGCAGCGCGTACAGCGATTTCTGCTGTTTCACTATCCCTGATTTCACCCACCATCAGAATGTCAGGATCCTGGCGGAGGAAGGATCTCAGGGTTTCGGCAAAGGTGAGGCCGATAGTCTGGTTGATGCTGACCTGGTTAACCCCGTCAAGGTGGATCTCTACCGGGTCTTCCACGGTGGAAATATTTCTTTCCATGGTATTGAGGTGTTTCAGACCGGCATACAGGGACATGGATTTTCCGCTGCCGGTTGGGCCGGTAACCAGGATGAGGCCATGCTGCTTGTCCAGGGCTTCAAGAAACTGCTGTTTCTGAGCGACATCTAAACCCAACGACTCAAGATCGAACTGGACGGGATTGTGGTCCTGAATTCTTACGACAGCTTTTTCCCCCCACAGGGCAGGAAGGGTGCTGATCCTGAAATCAGCGGTTTTGCCCGATGGCAGCTTTACCTTGAAGCGGCCGTCCTGGGGCAGGCGCTTTTCGGCGATATCCAGCTGGCTCATGATCTTCAGTCTTGATATGAATTTTTTGCCCAGGGAGGGTGGTGGCCTGGCAATTTCGCGCAACATCCCGTCTCGTCGAAAACGGATCCTTGAATATTGCTCGAACGTTTCTATGTGGATGTCAGAGGCATGTTGCCTGACAGCATCCAGCAGTAGTTTGTTGACGAAATGCATGACTGGTGAATCCGGACTGCTTGCGATTTCGGCATCCTCATCGGCATCTTCGGCGGCTGCAGCAGGATGGGGTTCCATGGATTCCAGTGAGTTGATATCAGGCAGGCCTGATGCTCCCTCTTCCTTTAAATTCCGGATGAAGGTGTCGAGTTTGTTTTCCTCCAGAACGACAATGACCGGCCTGCATCCGGTCATGAACTGAATATCCGCCAGCCCGGATTCGTCCATGGGGTCAGACCGGCCGAGGGTGATGGTCTGATCGGTTTTGGCCAGGGGAATGATCCGGTGTTTGCAGATCAGGGCCAGGTCCTTGCCGATAACGGCCAGGTGAGAAGGATCAATGCTGTCCAGATCGACAAGCGGGAGCCTGAAATGTGCAGCGGCAGTGCGGGCAATACTGATGGCATCCATTATCCCTTTATCCACAAGCAGGGTGATCAGGGACTGTTCAAGGGCACTGGCCTCCCTGGCCAGTTGCTCGACAACCGGGTATTCAACCAGCCCGGTCTGACTTAGCCAGTGTGATCTTCGAGCCACGCGGGCAAAGGTGTTCATGGATGTGGTTGCCTGTAGTATTGAGAGTAGACAGTATCAGTGTAGTGGGGATTTTGACTTTGGCGCAGGAAGTCTTGTCAGAGTCAGGAAATTGCCATTTTGGTGACATAAAATAGTGCTATGTGACAAATATTGTCATATTCCCATCCTGAAACAGGTTTGTAAGTGCCACTATGATGATATTAACTGTTTGTATTTTGTATGTTTTTTCGGCACAGAACGGGTCTAAAAGTGATAAAGATCACAAGTTTTTACCAACTCACCAGAAGTTGGGGTTCTGGCACAATCCTTGCTTTATATTCCCCTGTTCACCAGGGGATCCCGATTTCATAGCCGGGGAACAGCTGCGAACAGGTTTTCAAACCGTGTTTTTTCAGGAGATAACAATGAAAAACATCAAAAATAACCAGAAGGGTTTTACCCTTATCGAATTGATGATCGTAATCGCGATCATCGGTATTCTGGCGGCTGTTGCCCTGCCTGCATACCAGGATTACACCATTCGCGCCAAAGCGTCTGAGTTGGTTCTGGCTTCCAGCGCAGCTAAAAACGTCATCTCAGAATATGCTCTTATCAACAACACCCTGACCATTCCTACTACTGTAAATGTTCAGTCCATCAACCAGGGTATGGTTTCTTCCCTGTACTGGTCTGGTACTTACATAGTGGTTCAAGGTAGCACAACCAACCTGGGTTCAGCAGTTACCCTGTACATGAAGCCTTCCGGAACTCCTTCCACTGGCATCCTGTGGATCTGTTCACCTGGTGGCGCCGGTACTTCTTACCTGCCTTCCAGCTGTCAGTAAGAAACTGTTCAGAGAAAACCAGTCCTTGCATTCGTGGGGGCTGGTTTTTTTATGTCCTGATTCGGACTTTCCTGAATGATGTTTGAAGCCAAAAAACATCTTTTTCCACTTCTCGTAATTTCTTCATTACTGTTTACGGTGCTTGTTTACTGGGCCGGACTCAGTGGTCCTTTCCTGCTGGACGATTACCTTAACGTTGTGCAGGCCTTTGTCGGCGATTTCAATCCTGCCCAGATTTACTACGTTGCTACCCATAATGAAAGCGGTGTCCTGGGAAGGCCCGTTTCCATGCTGAGTTTTATTTTTACGGGCATCATCCATGGCCCTGGGCCCTGGGGGTACAAGTTTCACAACTTGCTGATTCACCTGGTCAACGGGGGACTTGTTTTTCTGCTGGTGGCGAAGGTGCTGCAGAAAGTGGCGCCCGAACCCCGCGCCACAAGCAATCTGTTTGTAGCCGGACTGGCAGCCTTGATCTGGCTGCTGCATCCCCTCCATGTGAGTACGGTGCTCTATGTCGTACAGCGTATGGCCCAGTTGTCAGCCCTGTTCACCCTGGCTTCCCTGCTGCTTTACATGCACCTTCGTGAGAGTGTTTTCAGCCGGGCCTGGCAGTTTTTCCTGCTGGCCTACGGGGTTTTTCCTGCATGTCTTTTGCTGGCAATTTTTTCCAAGGAAAATGGTGTGCTGATACCGGTTTATCTGCTGGCTATGGAATTTATCCTTTTCAAAGGTGAATTCAGGGATCAGATGCAGCGTAAACGGATACTGGTATTTACCAGTGTATTTGCGGTCATACCCATTGTTCTGGGTGGACTTTACCTGGTTACCCATCTGAACCGTTTCACCAATTATGCCCTGCGTGATTTCACTATGCAGGAACGCCTGATGACTGAACTGCATGTGGTTGTGGTCTATCTCAAAATGATCCTGTTGCCGCGTCTGTCAGACATGACGCTGTTTCACGACTATTTTCCGATTACCCGCACGTTTGACCTGTTCACTGCCATCCTATTGGTGGTCTTCATTGCGGCCATTGCTGCTGTTTTTTACTGGCGTAAAAAGGCTCCCATGGCCGCTTTTGCGATTTCATGGTTCATTATTTCTCATCTGCTGGAATCAACCATCCTCAGCCTGGAACCCATGTTTGAACACCGCAATTATCTGGCGTCGGTCGGTCCCCTGACAGCGCTGGTTTATTATGCCGCCAGTATTCCCGGTTATCCCAAGGTCAGGTATTTCAATCTTGCCTTTCTCGCCATGATTACCTTCCTGTGTTTTATTCGTGTCCAGGAGTGGACTGCCAGGGAGAGCATTTATCAAGTGGCCATCACCGAACATCCTGATTCCTACAGGGCGCAATCGGAAATGGCTACACTGCAATACCAGTCGGGCAACATTGAGGCTGCCATCAACCATCTGGAAATCGTCAAGCAGCTTCGCAGTCAGGATTTTGGTCCGGTTATCCACCAGGCGGTATTCTACTGTGGTACCGGTAATGACCTGGGACCGTGGTTTGCGGAAGCCGAAGACAAGGCAGGCAGGTTTCCTGTGACCACCTATTCATTGACTGCCCTAGACAATATCACTGCAGTCATGGGGAATGGGGATTGCCCGGAACTGGATAGTGAGCAGATTTTACGGTTGGTGGAAATTGCCAAGGCCCAGCCAGACAACCAGACCCATGAAAACTACATCGGCTTCCTGGAAAAAATTGAGGGCCAGATCTACCTGATTGAAGGTGATGCCCAAAAAGGGATGGGCCTGTTATTGTCCGCATACAACCATACTGGTATGGTCAGGATTTTGGCCAATATGGCGGAAATACTCCTGGCCTTCAATCGCCTGGTTGAAGCAGAGCAGATCATCAATTACATGGAAGTGGTCAATGATGAAAAGGGAGGGATGGAAACCATGCTGCTGGAGCCGCTAAGGAAGCAATTGGCTGAAGCCAGGGCTGGAGGGTTAAACGTTGAATAAAACCGATATCTCCATTGTTATTCCGGCAAAAAATGAAGCGGAAAATCTCAGGGACTTTCTGCCTGGGCTGGTATCGCTGTATCCGGAAGCAGAGATCATTGTCGTTAATGATGGTTCGACTGACGACACCGTGGCTATCTGTGAGGCAAACGGTGTAAAGGTTATTACCCATCTCTACAGCAAAGGGAATGGTGCCAGTATCAAAACCGGTGCCAGGGCAGCTACCCGGGATATCGTGGTGTTCATGGATGGCGATGGCCAGCACCAGCCTGCAGATATAGAACGTCTGCTGGACGGGATAGAGGAAGGGGCTGACATGTGCGTGGGAGCCAGAAACAGTGAGTCCCAGGCCAGTGTCGGGCGTTCGCTGGCAAATGGTTTCTATAACCGGTTGTCCACCTGGATTTCCGGCCATCCTATACTGGACCTGACCTCCGGTTTCAGGGCGGTCAAACGCAAGAAGTTCAGGGAGTTCATCTATCTGCTGCCAAATGGCTTTTCGTATCCCACCACGATAACCATGGCGTTTTTTCGGGCCGGATACAGTGTTAAATACATCCCGATTGTGGCCCTTGCCAGGGGTGGGAAAAGCCATATCAACCTGTTCAGGGATGGTGTCCGTTTCCTGATTATCATTTTCAAGATCGGGACTCTCTACTCACCACTGAAGATATTCGTCCCAACGGCCATGGCCTTCTTTTTTACCGGTGTGGGGTATTACCTCTACACCTTCCTGACACGCCATGTTTTTACCAACATGAGTGCGGTGTTGTTTATTTCCGCCATCATCGTTTTTCTGATCGGATTGGTGTCGGAACAGATTACGTCACTGATGTACAAGGATAACGACTAGTTTCTGGCTGTTGCAGCGAGGGATGTTTCTATATCCTGAACGGTGTTGGCGATATGGTATTCCGAGTCGACAAACCTGGCGGCCTCTTCACACATCCTTTCCACTTCACCCGGCATGGTATCCAGTTGACCAACACTGGCCAGCAGTGAATCCATGTCGCCTGCTTGATACACAAGTGCCCTGGGAGTGTCCGTGATGAAGGGGGAAAGAAAAGCAAGGTCTGGCAAAATCACCGGTACCCTGTAGTGCATGGCCTCAACCACGGATGTTGGCACGAACTGCTTTTCTTCCTGCCCATAGGGAAAAACAAAGGCGCAGCAATCCTTGTAAATATCAGGTTTGGACACTTCATTGCGGAAGATCAGGTTTTCCGTGTTCCAGGTGTTGTCTGGATGATTACGCAGTGCAGCGCAAGCCTCTGCCTGCTCCAGAAAGGGGATGGCTGTAACCAGTTGGTAGCCTGACCGTTGAAGTGCCTTACCGGCCTTCAGCAAAATGCGCAGTCCCCTGACATCCAGGACGTAGTCCAGTCGTTCGGCGTTAAAGTGTGAGGCTCCAGCCATAAACAGCAGTCGCCTTGGTGATTGCTTCAGGTCAAAACGGAAATCGCTGTCGGGAAACTTCACGCCGAAGCGAATCCCGCGGGCACCATCACCATGCTGGTTGAAATAAACATCCCGGAGAAATAGCTGGTGAAACCATGAATTGGCTTCCATGGTGAGGGAATACATCAGGGTCATGACCGGAATGCCGGCCTGACGGCACAGTCGGGAGATCTTCCATATTGACCACAGATTGGCCATACCCCGTAAGCCGTTAAAGGCCCCAAAAGGGAAATAACACACAAGGTCCGGTTTCATACTGGTCAGTGCGGCCGGAAGGGCGTTGGCGGGAAACAGCAAATGCTCCCTGGCATGGCGTGTTTCATGTGCAATGAAGTCGGCGGGCAGGGAGGAGGTTTCTCCAGGATCAAATGTGACCAGGCCGCAGAGTTCCCAGTGAACTGCTGCCTGTTCGATCAGGTCCCGGACAAATATTTTCCGGCCTTCAGTCCAGGGGGAGCAAAATCGGGGAGCAACGATAAGAACCTTCATCAGGTACGGGGCTTGGTGGAAACTACCATAAACTGTTCAGCCAGAAACCGAAGCGGGCGACGGTGCCAGAGCCCGGCACGAAAGGCAAAAGCGCTGGAAAATTTGGTCAGTAATACCAGGTGCCAGCCGGCGATGCCTTCGATGTTGGGGGAGTCGAAACCGGTTGCCTCGATGGCGCGAGCGGTTTTGCCGGGAAAGTTGTAAATGGAAAAGGGGGCAAGCCTCTGGTATCTGACCAGGTTGTAGAGCACGTGTGGTATGACGTACAGCCAGCGGGCGATGATGTTGTCGAAGTCGATGATCAGCTTGCCTCCGGGTGCCAGAACCCTGTGGAACTCCTGGAACAGTCTTTGTTGATCAGGCCATTCGAACAGGTGAAGAAAACGCGTGGAGATCAGTACATCAAAGCTGTTGTCGGGAAAAGGCAGGGCAAAGGCATTGGCCTGCAGATAGGTTACCTGGTCCGGTGATTTACCAAACCGGTTTTTTGACATCATTTCCGGTGTCAGATCGCAGGCTGTGATTTTCTCGAAGTGTTCGACCAGCACCTGGGTGGTATGGCCGGTGCCGCAGGCCACCTCCAGGCAACGGGCTTTTTTGTCCACTGTGGCAAGGGCTGTATTCAGGATGTGGTGGTGCAGTTTCCGGAATAACCTGCCATACCCGGTTTCATACCTTGTCTGCTCGTATACGGCGGCTTCCTGTGCATAAAATGCCTGGAATTTTTCATCTTCTGACATGCATGGGCTCTCCGGAAAAGGGCAGTATACTGCATCTTTACCGGGTGCTGTGACCAAGCACATCACATTTTTCAGTCGACACCTCCGCGGCTTTATCGAACAGATTTCGTCAGGCAAGTGTCTGGTGTCAGCGTTCCCGCCTTGCTGTATATTGCTTGCCCATGCTGTTTTCAAAATTACGGATAATCGGATTGCTGTGTACTGTCGCCGTTCTGGCGACAGCAGTCTATGTACTGGTTCAAATGGCCGGTGAGGAGCATATTTCGAGCCTGGGCAGACTGAAAGCACCTTCAGTGATGATTCCGCTCTTTTTTCTGTATGCCCTGCATTTTCTGGCTGAACCGGTTCGCTGGACCCTGTATACCGCTCTCAAAAACTTTCATGCAGAATCCGGGCGGGTGTTCTTCCACCGGATTTTTGCCTGCTTCAATATAACCGCGCTTCTGAGCTACTCCCTGCCGTTCAAGCTTGGGCTGCCTCTTCGCATGTATCTGCTCACAACATTTCTGAATCTTGACTCGGTAAAGGTGATCAAACTCATGACAGTGGATGTTGCGTTCAACCTGTTCAGCTGGGTACTGGTTTCCCTGTGTCTGATCTTGCTGCTGCCTGAGCTTGTCGGTTACCTGGAATACTCTCTGAGCCCGGTGTTGATCATCTCCGTGACAGGAGTCGGTCTTGTTCTGGCATTTATTCTGTTGCGGATGAAGGGTCGGCAAATAAGGGAAATACTGAAACTTGTTCCCCCGAAACTGTCTGCCATTATCTGTCTGACCCTGGTGATAGATGTGCTCTTTTACGGCGTCAGGCATCTGATGCTGGCCCAGGTGCTTGATGTGGATGTCCCGGCGCTGCAGATTTTTATAATCAGCATAATCGCGGTGTTTGCCGGCATTCTTTCAGCGCTTCCCATGGGGCTGGGTGCTTATGATGCCAGCCTGGTAGCCATGCTGGGAATTTACGGCGTGGATATTGAGGTTGCCCTGATTATTGCGCTGGGCAATCGCCTGGGGATGGTCCTGACCAGTGTTGTACTGGGCGTGCCGTCAGCCCTGATGCTGCTGGGCAGGCAGGACCTGCCTGAAAAATCCTGAATCCGGATTTCTGTGACCGGGGTTTGTGACTTTTGCAGAATAGTTATTTACAGTAGCCGGGCAGCGGCAGTGTATTTCCTGTGATTGCTGCCTTTCTCCCGGAGTTGTGATGAGTACTGGCTATATAGTTTTCGGTAAACCCGAGATTCTTGAAGCAGAAATTGCCGAGGTCGTGGATTCCCTGCGCAAAAACTGGCTGGGCACCGGACCGAAAGTGAAGCAGTTTGAGCAGGATTTTGCCGGTTACAAAGGGGTTGATGTATCACAGGTGGCTGCTGTGAATTCCTGTACCGCTGCCCTGCACCTGAGCCTGCTTGCAGCAGGTATCCAGCCGGGCGATGAGGTGATCACCACGGCAATGACTTTCTGTGCCACGGTTAACGCCATCATTCATGCTGGCGGCAAACCGGTGCTGGTGGATGTTCTTCCGGACACATACAACCTGGATCCGGCTGCCATTGAGCAGGCCATCACCGAGAAAACCCGGGCCATTGTTCCCGTACATTACTCGGGTAATCCCTGCGACATGAGCGCCATCATGGCCATAGCATCACGACATGGACTCAAGGTCATTGAGGATTGCGCCCATGCCCTGGAAAGCGACTTTCAGGGGCAGCCCCTGGGTACTTTTGGGGATTACGGCTGTTTCAGTTTTTATGCAACCAAGAACATGACGACAGGTGAGGGCGGTATGGTGATCGCCAAATCTGCAGATGCCATCAACCGCATCAAGACACTGGCTCTTCATGGTATGAGTACCGATGCCTGGGCCAGATTCAGTGATGATGGGTACAAGCACTATCAGGTTACCGAGGCCGGTTTCAAATACAACATGATGGACCTGCAGGCTGCCATCGGTATTCACCAGTTGCGCAGGATCGAAGACAACTGGCAAAAGCGTCGACGGCTTTTCGATATCTATCATGATGCTTTCGTTGATCTGCCTGTCCAGTTGCCGGTTGCTGATGACAGTACGGGGCGTCCTGCCTGTCACCTGTACCCGATACTGCTGGAGGAATCCCTGCCTGTCAGCCGCGATGCTTTTATGATGAAAGCTCACCAGGCCGGAATCGGAACAGGCGTTCACTACCTGAGCATCCCCACCCATCGATATTACAGAGAAAAGTTCGGCTGGAAGGAAACCGATTATCCTGTAGCTGAACGGATTGGTCGTACTACGGTCAGTTTGCCTTTCAGCCCGTCGCTCACGGAAAGTGAGATTGCCCGAATTATTGCCTGTACCCGCCAGCTTGTTTCCGGGTGAATATCCATGAGTAACATCCAGAATCAATGGGATGAACGGCAGTCCAACCTGGGGAACACGGATCGGGCAGTCCTGTTTAAAAATTTTCCCGATTCCTTCAACCAGGCAGTGCACCAGGCGCATTTACGGTTTCTCATGGCCAGTATGCCAGGGGATGCTGAAAACATGCTGGATGTCGGGTGCGGCTTTGGTCGGTTGTCGCTGCCGCTCAAGGAGCGTTTTACCGGGTTGAGCATAGAAGGTGTCGAGTTTTGTGAGGAGTTCGCCAGGGAGTTCGAAAAAAATGTTGGGCTCTGTTTTCATGGCAGTGCTGCCGATTTCATTCCGCAGAAGCCGTATGCCTTCATCACGGTTGTCACCCTGCTGATGTATCTGGATCGGCAGCAGCAAAGCGCTTTGCTTGCCAGGCTTTGGGAGAGCCTGCGTCCGGGAGGGCGGCTGGTGGTGATAGAGCCGTACCTGAATATGCTTATCAGCTTGCGCCGGATGTTGAAGCTTAAAAAGTTTGCCCCTACCGGTGGGCATGTGGATTACTTCAGTCGCAAGGATTTGCTGGAACTGTTGGCACAAATTGCACCGGTGACAGCCATTTCAGCCCTGAGATTTATCAATATGCCGGTTACGGGGTTTCCGCGCCTTCACATTGGTGTTTGTCTGGAAAAACCAAAAGGCTAGTCAATAGCGGCCAGGAAGGTGTCCACGATGACAGGCAGGGAAAAATCCCTGGCAGCCTCCTCTACCCCGGGTTTGTAGTTTGCCAAAGGGGTGTTCCTGGCCAGGCGCAGCACCCTGGCAAATTCTTCTGCTGATGCATCATTGGTAACCAGGCCGCAGTGGTACTTGTTTACCAGGCGTCCAAGGTCGCCGACGGGTGTGGTAATGATGGGCCTGCCAGCTTTCATGGCATCAGAAAAGACCACGGGGATGCTTTCTATTCGGGAGGGAATCAACACGTAATCGCACCACGAAAAAAGTGCCTGCGCCCCGTCCCTGTCCAGGTAGCCTCCCAGGGAAACCGGCCTTCCTGCTTCCCTGAGAGTCCGGACTCCCCGGGTAATCCTGTCCTGCAGAGGGCCGCCGCCAAAGATCCTGACTTCATCAATGTGCTGCCAATCCTCTTCATCCAGCAGTGACAGGGCGGTAATCAGCATGTCGGCTCCCTTGTTTGGATGCCAGCGTCCAAGAAAGGCGAGTTTGAGACCACCTGTGGGGTGAGCCCCTGTATCGGAACCGGTGCTGAACTCCCGGGTGCTTGGCAAAAAGCTGCAGGCTTTGCCGGACAATCGCTCCACGTCATCACACAATTGCAGGCCGTCAGCAAAGTTATGCCGGCTATGGTTCAGCACGCGCCTGAGCATGCTGCTGATCACCGGGATCTTCCCGAGTGTCCAGATGTCACTGCCCAGGGCCCATGTTGAATAGGGAATATTGAATACCGCGTTGGCCTGTTTTGCCCAGGCTCCCGATGGCAGCACCCAGAGAGCAAGGATGTGGTCCGTATCAGGATGGCTTCCCAGGTGCTCATACAAGGCCTGTTTGCCCGATACCAGTGTCCTGAGTATTGGCAGCCAGTGCAGGGGATTCCAGGGCTTGAGCAGCGAGAGAGGTTTGTCCGGGGCGAGATAGCGAATGACAGTCAGTGCATCCTGTGTCAATGATTCCTGATCTGTTCCGGGAGCCAGCACGGTCACCTGTGCT
Organism: uncultured Enterobacteriaceae bacterium; assembly: GCA_964490145.1. Classification (GTDB taxonomy): domain Bacteria; phylum Pseudomonadota; class Gammaproteobacteria; order Pseudomonadales; family Pseudohongiellaceae; genus Eutrophocola. The sequence goes on along the minus strand of CAZBBS010000073.1, from coordinate 1,536 downwards.
TTGGCCGCCAATGCCTGGGCAAAGTCTCTGACAAAAGCGCCGGCGGCTTCGCTGCCGTCGACTGCTCTGGGGTAGGACGTTGTAATCAGGATGATTTTCTTTTTCATGCCATGAATGCGAAGAAGCTTTGTGAAGCCATCATACCGCCATTGATACCTGATATCTGCATTTGAAAAAGCGCAATGGACATGCTGGCATGCCATAATGCCGCATGAATTTTTATGCGGCTGAATTAAATGCAGGTCACAATTCTCAAGACATCATGCCTGTAAGATGGCTACAGCTGTTTGATCCGATTTTATGCTACCGGGATTCCGATGAGTACTGAAACACCCCGTACAGATGGGCACCCTGAAGCGGCTTACCGGCACCTGGCTTTTCGGCCTGACATTGAAGGTCTGCGTGCCATCGCCATTCTGGCAGTTGCTGCCTGTCATGCCGGCGTCTCCTGGCTACAGGGAGGCTTTATCGGTGTTGATGTCTTTTTTGTGCTTTCAGGATACCTGATCACCGGGCTGCTGCTGAAAGAGCTGGGTAGCACGGGGAAAATAGATTTTCTGGATTTTTACGCCAGGCGGCTAAAACGTCTGCTGCCAGGCTTGCTGACCATGGTGGTGGTTTCCTCGGTGGCAGCCAGTGTACTGCTTTCACCCTATGAGCAGGTGACCCAGGCCTTGTCTGCATCTTCGGTATATTTCTGGGTTTCCAATTTTTTCTTCAGTCTGACTGACCTGGATTATTTTTCACCGCAGGCTGAAAGTTTCCTGTTTTTGCATACCTGGTCCCTGGCTGTTGAGGAACAGTTTTATCTGATCTGGCCAGTTTTCATCCTGGGTCTGTTCGCTGTTGGTCGGGCACCGGCGCACAAATCGCCCCTGATGGTTTACAGGCGGTATCTCACGCTGGTTTTTATTGTCTCCCTGGTGCTTTGCCTGTACTTGTCCTACACGCGGCCTCTCTGGGGTTTCTTCATGATGCCGGCGAGAGGGTGGCAGTTTGCCCTGGGGGCAATGCTGTTTGTCATGGGCAATGCGCCTTCTTCCGGCAAATCCGTGGCAGCCATTTCGAGGCCGTTGAACGTTGTCGCGGGCTGGACGGGATTGCTGCTCATCATTCTGTGCAGCATCCTGTACAGCGAGGATATGCTTTATCCGTCTTACCTGGCGCTGCTGCCTTCTGTCGGTGGCGCCCTGGTGATACTGTCAGGTTCATCAGGACAGTCGCCACTGGCCGGTCTTCTGTGCAGCAAACCCATGCAGATGATCGGCAAGGGGTCGTATTCCTGGTATCTGTGGCACTGGCCAGTGCTGCTGCTGGGCAGGGCTCTTTTTCCCGAGTCAGGTGCCGTTGGCCTTGTTGTTATGGTGCTGCTCTCCCTGATACTGGCGCTGCTCACGCTTTACACCATTGAACTGCCTGTCAGGCAGCAGTCTGGATTGGCCAGGCGGCCAGCCCTGGTTCTGGTGGCTTCTTTGGTACTGATGACGACAGGGTATTTCGTTTCTGCGCAATGGCAGCAAAAGGCAGTCGAGTGGG
>CAZBBS010000072.1:0-13946 GCA_964490145.1 uncultured Enterobacteriaceae bacterium | reverse complement strand
CCGCGAATAAGTGGGATACCTGCTCCCAATAATGCGCCCAGTGTTCTTGAAAATATAGCTACCTCACGATTGGTCAGCAGTCGCCCTGCAATGGGCAGTCGCAGCATGAATGCATCTTTCTGCCGCTTACGATCCTTGTCTGCATTCACCCAACGCCACCAGTAGCCAATCAGAAACACGATCGGCACGATCAACCAGCCATAGCTTTTGATGCCATCACTCAACGCCAGGAGAAATTCTGCTGATGCAGGAATATCAGAGCCCACGTCCTCAAACATGGCGGTAAATTGCGGGACCACATACACCAGCAGCAGCGCTACTGAAATTATCCCGGTAGCCATCAACACCATGGGATAGGTCATGGCAGAAATAATCTGTTTCTTGGTTTCTTCTGCTGTCTCCAGAAACCCCACAAGGTCTGGCAACAGCTGATCAAGAATGCCGCCTGTTTCACCCGCGCGAATGATGTTGATATACAGCTTGGAAAACACATCAGGCCTTGCTTCCATGGCATCTGCAAGACTTTTGCCTTCTTTCACATCCCGGCGAAGAGCAACCACCAGCCTCTTCATATGTTCCTTTTCCGTGATTCCCTCCAACAAGTTAAGCGCCTTGTCGATGGGGATCCTGGCTTCAACCAGCGTGCTCAAACCGTTGGTAAAATCCACCAGATCAGCATTCCTGATTTTCGCACCACCATGCTGCATGGATTGCCTGGAGGTGGTTTTGATTTTAACCGGCACCAGCTTGCGGGCCTGAAGCATGGCAATGGCTTCGCGCTCGGAATCTGCACTGAGCTGCCCGGAAGTCATGTTGCCCTGGGCATCGCAGGCCTGATACTGGTAATAATTTACACTCATACGGCGCGCGTCACCCTGACCACCTCTTCCGGTGTAGTCAAGCCTGATTTGAGTTTTTCAAGAGCGTCTTCTCGCAATGACTTCATGCCTTCCTTGACGCCCTGCTGACGAATCACGTTGGCATCCGCGCCACTGGTAATCAAATGGCGTATTTCGTCAGACATGAGCAGTAATTCATACAATCCCACTCGCCCACGATAACCTGTACCACCACAGCGCTCACAGCCGGTCCCCCGGCGTATTGTCGGGTAATCCGCCTTGTTTACGGCCAGCACATTGGCTTCGTCATCTGTCATCTCAACAGTTTCAGTACAGTCAGTACATACCCGTCGAACCAGTCGCTGCGCCTGTATACCCAGCAAACTGGAACTGATCAGGTAGCTTTCAACACCCATGTCCTGCAGGCGCGTTACAGCGCCTGCCGCATCGTTGGTATGCAAGGTTGAAAATACCAGGTGGCCCGTCAGGGCAGATTCAATGGCAATCTCTGCTGTTTCGTGGTCACGGATTTCGCCGATCATCAGAATGTCCGGGTCTTGCCTCACAATGGACCGGAGCCCGGAAGCGAAATTCAGCCCGATTCTTGGATTTACCTGGATCTGTGTAATACCGTCAAGCTGATATTCGACAGGGTCTTCCACCGTGATGATCTTGTGCTTTTCATCATGAATTTTTTCCAGCGTTCCATACAGGGTTGTGGTTTTACCGCTTCCTGTTGGCCCTGTAATCAGGATCAGGCCATGGGGCTGGGAAATCACCCGCGTGTAATCCTTCAGCACTTTTTCAGGCATACCCAGGTCGGACAGTTCAATGCTCAGATCGCTGCGATCAAGAATACGCAACACCACGGATTCGCCCAGAACCCCGGGGAGCGTTGATACACGCATATCCAGTTCACGATCACCGATCCGGTAATCAATTCTGCCGTCCTGTGGCAGGCGTTTTTCGCCGATATCCAGCCTGGCCATCAGTTTCAGGCGGGATGCTACTGCAGACTGTATTTTCACCGGCAGCTTTTCAATTCGGGTCATGATGCCGTCAACGCGGCATCGTACTTCCAGGTGATGTTCCGTGGGTTCAAAATGGATGTCACTGGCATTCAGGTCAAGCGCGCGGGCAAACAGGTGATTCACCAGCCGGATAATCGGCGCCTCTGAATCCAGGTCGGAAAACTCATCATCATCACCAAAGCCTGAAACAAAGGCATCATCCGGATCGGCTATTTCCGGTGACAACTCGGCACGCCAGTGCTTGGTCAGCCTGGCTACTTCATCAGTATTTCCCATGCGAAAACGTATCTGGTCGCCCAGGACGAACCTGACCCGCGCCCGGCTTTCAATGGCTGGCAATCGGTTGCATACCAGCTCCCGGCTGTCATTGAAATTCTGCGCAGGAGCCATGCCTTCCGGCTCCAGGAGCTGGGAGAAAATCGGCAATGTGAGATGTGTGTTTTCCATAGCCTTCAATTACTGCTGTTTGCTAAATCCGGTTACGGTTATTGAGCCGGAATACTGCCGTCTGTTTCTATTGATGCTGAATTCAGTCACATGCAATCTTGGCTTGGAGTTTTCCAGAAGACTCAGGAATTTGAGAATATCTTCCTGTTCAATGGTGAAATCCATTTCCTGGTTTATCATCAACCAGCCCTCCATCTCGGAGAGGCGGGGGGTCTTGTATGATCTGGCGAGTACACCGGCTTCTTCAACGATCTGACGCAACTGGCGCTGAACACTTGTACCTATAAGGTTAAGATCCGTGCCGGTAAATACCAGTTCACCAAGCGCTTCAACTTCTGCCTGCCGCTGCGCTTCTTCATCGACGATAAAGGGAGCCTCTTCAATAAGCAGACGCAGCCTGGCAATACGCTGTTCCAGAAAATCGATTTCCTCCAGGCCCTCCTCATAAGACGTGCGCAACATGGGTATCACGCGCACAACCACCACGGCCAGGAACAGAATGGCCAGCAAGCCGACCAGCTTTTTTTGGTTGTTTTTCATCTGCCTGTTAGCGTCCCTGGTTGATCACCGGATATTTTTCGTCATATGCATCAAAATCGACGCCACTCAGGTTCATGCGGATACCGAATTGACCGCCACCTCTGGTGTTGGTGCTTTGCCCCACATTATAAAAATCTTCCTTCTCGGAAAGTTGTTCAACCAGGAACGCCGGATCATTGGCAGTACCTGAGATATCAATGATGCCTTCATTAATGGAGAAGGACGTTAATGAACTTTTTATGATGTCATTCAGGGAGATCAGTGTTTGTGTTACATGCTGGTCAGGATATTCATCCAGGGCTCCCCATTCTTCATCCATATCAAAAATGGATGCCTGTAGCCGCCGTGGTTCTTCTGATAATTCCTGTGCCCTGGCCAGCTCTTTTTGCAGCCCCCTGAGGGTCATCCAGTTGGATATAAATGGTGTAAACAACAGCAAAAGCAGGCAGGCAGCCACCGCTATGCCCACCTTGCTGGCACGGGCTCTGCCCAGGCGTTTTTCCTCCGCCAGCGCCCCTGCCGGTAAAAAGGAAAACTCTGCCACTGGTTTTATGCAAATAGCCAGGCCCTGCCAGTCCGCCAGGGAACTCATGCTTTTTGCTGACTCACCTTTGAGCTGGCTTACTTCGATGTCCCACTGCCTGGCAAAAACATCCTGTTCGAGATCGGCACGGTTTCCTGTCAGCATTCGCCGGATAGCATTACCCCTGGCCTGTATAAAGGTCACGTGCTCCCCTTCCTCATCATTGATAAGCAGCGTGTGCTCCTCATCCGGGTTTGATGCCTCTTCGAGTAACGCAAAACTCCGCGGCATAATGGCAGCAAGGAACATCCCTTCCCGTTCAAAAGCACGGAACAGGCGATTGGCACTGTTTTCGTTGTACCACAGGGCAACACCTTCCTGGTTGCGAGCATTCACTGCCAGCAACAGGGATTCATCATAGGCAGGAATCAGGCTATGAGCCTGCAGCTCCAATGCCGACCTCAGCAGCTTTTCCCCGGTTAGATTCAATTGGTAAGGGGTAACAGCAAAATGCGTAGGGGGCAAAAGCAGGAGAACCTGCTTGTTCTGGGAATTTTTACACAAGCTGGCTGCAGCCGTTGCCAGATTATCAGCGAACGTACTGTTTTCTTCTGTCGCCAGCTCTACAGCAGCGCCCGTGGCTGTATTCAACAGGGTGTTATCAAATAGCAGCAGGCTGGTGTCCACCCTGTTTAACAGCTCTTGGTGCCCGCCAGAGGGCAAAAAAGCCTGAAATTTATGGCTTATTTCCTGCAGCGGAAGTCTGTTGAGGGCCGGTATCTGAAAGTTCATGGGTTCAGGGCAGATTGTTGCATCTAAAATGTTGAATTATATGTTATTTTTTACATGTGCCCTAGGATTTACAACCGAATCCGTAAATCAGGCCAGTACTATGACAACAGGCCTGGGCCAAAAGTTTATAAAAAGATGAGTAATTTGCGGTAAATATCTAAATTTTATAAATAAATTGAGCAAGTTACCTCATAAAAAGCCGGTATCAGTCACTTTTTTTACTGCCCTGCCATGAATTCCTGCAATGACAAAAAAAACGCCCATGTTGAAACAACATGGGCGTTTGTGCGGAAACGTGTAAAGCGCAGATCAGCTATCGTCTCTTTCCTTGCGTACCAGAAAGTCGACAATTTTCAGCATGTCTGTCTGGGAAGCTACAGGGCCGCCCACGGAAACAAGGTACTTGCCATTGACCACCATGCTGGGGACGCCTTTGACACCATAATCTCTCATACGGGTATTGGCCCGTTTAACCGCTGATGTCACTGAAAAGGAACTCCAGGTTTTATCAAAATCATCGGCAGCAACCCCTTCACCCACAAACAGCGCTTTGACCGCATCTTCAGATTGCAGGTAATTGCGTTTCTGGTGAATCTCATTAAAGGCTACGCCATGAATGTCGTCTGTCACGCCAAGCGCCTCAGCGGCATAGTAAATCTGGGCGTGTATTTCCATGGTTTTGTTCCACATGCCCGGGCTGCGAACAAAAGCCACATCTGATGGCAGGTTTTCTTCCCAGCTGGTAATCAGTGGCTCGAACGCATAGCAATGAGGACAGCCGTACCAGAAAATCTCGGTCACTTCGATTTTGTTGGGATCAGCCGTCCTGACAGGGCTGGCAATATTTTCATAGTGCGTGCCTTCCACATAAAGGGCTGGCTGGGCAAAAGCTGAAGCCATACCGCCAATTAATACTGCTGCCAGTACTGTCACCTTGCTAAATATTTTCATTGGGTTCTCCCTATAGCGCTTTTCAGGACGTTACTTGATATCAGCCCTGCAGGTCCGGGCATCGAGTATGCCATATTGAGAGTGTGAAAAGCCCGGAAACTTCCGGGCCCTTTTACACTTTCATAATATTTGCAGTTTTACTGCAATACCCTGAATAACAGCTGAATTAATGCAATCCGGAAACGTAGGAAGCCAGGGCAGAAATTTCCTGGTCATTCAGACGGGCAGTGATACTGCGCATGACTTCAGCATCATCATTCTGCCTGGACCCATCCCGGAAGGCTTTTAATTGTAATTCGGTATAGGCCGCGTCCTGACCACTAAGCGCCGGATATCCTGCAGACGCCAGACCCTGACCATTGGCTGAGTGACAGGCAGTACAGGCTGCAACACCAATATCCGGATTACCGGCCCGGTAGATGGACTCGGCAATGTCGACAAGGGCCGGATCAGCCGCACCCGTTGCCAAGGCCTGGGATGCAAAATAGGCCGCCACATCTTCCATATCCTGGTCATTCAGGGCATTAAGCATCCCGGTCATCAAGGGAGCCGGTCTGGCACCGGTTTTGATGTCCTGCATCTGCTTGAGCAGATATTTTTCATTCTGTCCGCCAATTTTTGGCACATTTGGCAGCATGGATGCATTGCCGTCCTGACCATGGCAGGCCAGGCATACGGTAATCTTGCCGGCACCCGCTTCAGCGTTGCCCTCGGCAAATGCCAGAGTGCTGGCACCTATGGCCAGAATGGAAATCATGATGGTTTTGATCAATTTTGCTGAACTCTTCACTGCGGTATTCTTCATTCCTGGATTCCAATCGGTAACCATGATATTCCCGGATCCAGAGTCCGGGCATATATTCATGTGAGGAGTGCTGATACAATCCACTCCCATCTAAAGCCGCGCGATTATACCTAAACCCCCCCGCAATCCCAAGCAGAAAGCCTGATCATGACACCGTCCACAGAGCAAGAAAAACTCGACTTTTCTGCTGTTCACTTCTTCCAAAGTGCTGAAACCCTCAAGCAGTGTCCTCCTGATGAGGCCTATGAGGTCGCCTTTGTTGGCCGTTCCAATGCCGGCAAGTCCAGCGCCATCAATACCCTGACCGGCCAACCCAAACTGGCCAGGACCAGTAAAACGCCTGGCCGAACCCAGCTGCTGAATTTTTTTCAGGTCAGCGAAGGAAAATATCTGGTGGACCTTCCGGGCTTCGGGTATGCCAAGGTGCCTCCCCAGATCAAGGCAAAATGGGTTAAGCAACTTGAGGCCTATCTGCGTGACCGGCAGTCTTTGCAGGGACTTGTGCTCCTGATGGACTGCCGCCACCCGCTTAAAGACTTTGACTGGCAGATGCTCGAGTGGTGCCGGGTGTCCAGTATGCCGGTCCATATTCTGTTGACCAAATGTGACAAGCTCAAGTCTGGTGCCCGTAAAAAAGTGCTGCTGGAAACTCGCCGGGCACTTGCTGATCTGGGTGATCTGGTGTCAGTGCAACTGTTTTCAGCACTCAAACATGAAGGCAGTGGCGAACTCAAGGGACGGCTTCAGGCCTGGCTTAGCCCGGATTCCGAAGAACGCCCATCTGCCGAGTAACTTACAGGGAACAAGGTAACGTGAGTAAATCAGGAATCAGTACACCAGAAAGAAAGCGGGCCCTAACTGTAGGAGAAAACAGTTAGGGCCCTACGCGCTCCTTTTAACCAGGAGATATATCAACTAAGAGCAGGCTGGAAAAATCGGGGAGAAAACCACCCTGCTGTACTTATTGACTCACCCGGCAGGGATTAGTTCAAAAAGAATTTCAAAAAATTTGAAAATTTTCTCTGTGTGAACAATGACACGCCAACCAGCCTACAACTTTTCCCCTAGTGGGCTGTATTCCAGTCAGGTCCTGAACCAATATCCACCACCAGGGGAACATTGAGGGACGCCGCCGATACCATGCGGAACCTGACTCCCTCGGCAAGCAGGGCCAGGTCATTTTCTGCTACCTCAAACACCAGCTCATCGTGTACCTGCATGATCAAGCGGGCATCCAGTCCAGACACTGCCAACCAGTGGTCAATATCCACCATGGCCTGTTTGATGATGTCAGCCGCCGTGCCTTGCATGGGCGCATTGATGGCCGTTCTTTCCGCCGCTTTTCTCAGCATGCCATTACTGGCCTTGATATCCGGCAAATATAGACGCCGTCCGAACAGTGTCTCAACGTAACCCTGCTCATTGGCGAGCATGCGGGTATCATCCATATATTTGCGGACGCCCGGGTATTTCTGGAAATAACGCTCCACGTATTCCTGTGCATCGGCCCGTCCGATACCCAGCTGCTTGGCCAGCCCGAATGCTGACATGCCATATATCAAGCCAAAGTTGATGGCCTTGGCACTGCGGCGCTGGTCAGGGGCAACATCTTCAAGTGCGACAGAAAAGATTTCGCTTGCTGTAGCCTGATGCACATCCAGGCCTTCTGAAAATGCCTTGCACAGCCCCTCATCACCAGACAGGTGAGCCATGATTCTCAGTTCCACCTGGGAATAGTCCGCTGCCATTAACACGTTTCCTTTACCGGCAATAAAGGCCTGACGAATCCTGCGTCCTGCTTCAGTACGAATCGGAATGTTTTGCAGGTTTGGCTCTGTTGACGACAGCCTGCCGGTTGCAGCCACAGCCTGCTGAAAAGTACTGTGTACACGCCCGGTTTCCGGATGGATATCCAGGGGAAGGCGGTCAGTATAGGTGGACTTGAGTTTGCTTAATCCTCGATGCTCAAGAATAACTTCGGGCAAGGGATACTCAAGCGCCAGCTCCTGCAATACCGGCTCTGCGGTGGAAGGCTGGCCCTTGGCAGTTTTGCTGATGACGGGGTACTGTAGTTTTTCGTAGAAAATTTCCTGTAGCTGCTTTGGAGATCCCAGGTTGAACTCCTGCCCGGCCAGTTCAAAGGCCTGCTTCTCAAGTTCAACAAGCCGGATCGCTATTTCCTCGCTTTGCCGGGACAATGCTGCAGTATCCAGGCTGACACCGGTGTTTTCCATGCGGGCCAGTACGGGCAGCAAGGCGATTTCAAAATAGCGGTAGATATTGGCCAGCTCTCCTGTGGCCGTCAGACGACTTTCCAGAAATTGATGCAGCCGGAATATATAGTCAGCGTTCTCACAGGACCAGTGGCTGACCCGTTCCACAGGCAGTTCGGCCAGTGTTAACTTGCTGCGCCCTTTGCCAAGCATCTCGTCCAGCGTTTCTTTATCCAGCTCGAGATAAGTGGAAACCAGGCGATCCAGTGTATGACGATGCGCCACCGAATTCAGGACATAGGATTGCAACATGGTGTCAAAGCGCCGCCCGCGCATGGCAATCCCATAATTTTCCAGAACATGACTGACAGCCTTTAAATCATGGCCTACCTTGAACACATGCTTGTCTTCCAGCACAGGCTTCAGCCGATCTAGCGTCTCAGCCCTGGGAAGCTGAGCAGGCGCTTCCAGGCCTGTATGTCCCAGGGGGATATAGCTGGCCTTGCCAGGTTCAAGACTGAACGCCACACCAATAATCTCGGCCTCTTTGTAATGGTCTCCCTGATATTCCAGGCTGATGGCGAGTCGCTGGGCCGCTTTAATTGTCTGGAGCAATCCGTCCAGCTCTGCTTCTGTCAGCACCGTTTGATAACTGAGATCCTGCGGTACTTCAGCCAGGATCGGCTCATCAGAGGCAGATTCAGTGTCACTATCCGGCAGGTCGACAGCTTCCACCCCCTCCCCTTCAAGCTCCTTGACCCAGCTGCGAAACTCCAGCTGTTTATACAGAGCCAGCAGTTCCGGCTTATCCGGCTCCTGGTACACGAGATCCCTGGGACCAAACTCAAGTTCTACATCCAGCTTGATGGTCGCCAGTTCCCGGGAAAGGCCCAACAGCGCCAGGTTATCCCGTAATTTCTCGCCGATTTTGCCCTTGATCTCGCCGGCATGTTCTATCAAGGCATCAAGGGAGCCATATTCCTCCAGCCACTTCACGGCAGTCTTGGGGCCGACACCCGGAACGCCGGGAATATTGTCTGCCTTGTCGCCCATCAGGGCCAGGTAATCAATTATCCGTTCCGGGGGCAGGCCGAACTTGTTTTTTACCCCTTCTATATCAAGGGTTTCATTAGTCATGGTGTTCAGGAGCGTGACATGCTCGTTCACCAGCTGGGCCAGGTCCTTGTCACCCGTGGAAATCAGGGTGGGCATTTCAAGTGCCCAGGCCTGCTGGGCCAGGGTGCCGATGACATCATCTGCCTCTACCCCGGTGACCGAAATCAGGGGCAGCCCCATCGCCCTGATTATCTGATGGATGGGTTCTATCTGGCTGCGCAGATCATCCGGCATAGGGGGCCGGTGAGCCTTGTACTCCTTGTACATGTCATTTCGAAAGGTCTTGCCCTTGGCATCGAAAACTACCGCGACATGACTGTCCGGATAGGCGTTCATCAGACTCTTGATCATGTTGATGACGCCCTTGATGGCGCCGGTTGGCTGCCCCTTGCTGGACGTTAGTGGCGGAAGGGCATGAAAAGCCCTGAACAGATAGGAGGATCCATCAACAAGAACGAGAGGCTTGGCATCTGACATGAAAAAATTCTTTTAGTTGGTGTAGCGGTCGGTACTCATTCACTGGCAGGAAGCAAAGCCCTGTTCGACGGTTTCCATCAATTCCTGATAGCCCCGCCTTCCATACGGGATATCCCTGCCCAGGACATCAATCACCACGAAAAATGGCTCTGCCTGCTCCAGCTGATTATCCAGATTACGGGTGTTAACAGAAGGGTTTACGATCACACAGTGAATGGCTTCTTCTAGCATGATAGTTTTAATACCCAGAATCTGCCGTATTCCGGGAGCTATTTCCTCATTGCTGGTAAAGCTTGCGCTGTGTGTCAGCCCAAATTGATGTTCAAAATACTGGTAGCCATTGTGGTAGACCACAAAACCAGGCATGGGATTGCGGTTCTGGTGCTCGCGGATGGCAGCTTCTGTCATCTGAAGGTCCGCCGTGAACTCAGCCAGATTCTTTTTATACTGCAGGCCATTGTCAGGGTCTTTTTCCACCAGGATTTCTGCCAGGCGGGTTGCCAGAACCAGTGCATTGCCAGTATCCAGCCACAGGTGCGGATCAGGCCTGTCATCTATCGTCATCAGATGCAGCCCGTCCAGGTTCATGGCGGTGATCACTTCAGCATTCAATCCAGACACCACCCGCTCCAACCCGGTTTCGAGTGCAGGACCAATCCAGATAAAGATATCTGCATCACTCATGGTTCGGCGCTGGGAAGGGCGCAGTGAGGGGTGATGGGGGTCTTCATTACCCTCCAAAACCAGTGTGACATCTGAAACATCAGCGGTGATCGCAACAGCAATCAACTGCAGGGGCTTGATTGACGTTGCCACAACCGGCTGCCCCAAAACCTGATGGCTTAACAGAATGCTGCTGATTATCAGGATAAGGCGACGCATGAATCCAGGCTCTAGGTAGACTGACGACCAGCAGATAAGCCGGCCCATAAAAAGGTGCTATGATATATCACCCTGACCCATTACCACAGGACCCAGAATACGCCTGCCGAACCTGTTTTACTCAAACTCGATAGCGGACGATTCCACAGCCCAGTAGCCTGTTGCCCATTCATGAACACACCCTTCCTGATCAATGCCCAGGGGATATCCCTGCAACTGCAGCAAAAGCAGATTCTGCACAACATTTCCCTGCATATTAACGAGCAACAAATTGTTACCCTGATTGGCCCCAATGGTGCCGGCAAAACCTCCCTTGCCAGAATTGTGCTCGGATTGACCCGCCACAGCAGCGGCAAGGTCGAGCGTCGCAAAGGCTTGAGAGTGGGATATATGCCGCAGCGCCTGCATGTTGAACCAACCATGCCCGTCTCCGTGGAAAAATTCCTGACACTGGCGGTAAATGCCAGAAAGGGTGAGGTTGATCGCGCCCTGGCAGAGGTCAATGCCACGGCCCTGAAGAGCAACCAGCTGCATGACTTGTCGGGAGGCGAATTGCAAAGGGTTTTACTGGCCCGGGCCTTGATACAGGACCCCCAGTTGCTGGTACTTGATGAACCGGCCCAGGGCGTGGATGTAAATGGACAGGCCGAGCTGTATCGATTGATTACCAATATTCGGGATCGGCATAAGTGCGGCGTGCTGCTGGTATCCCATGATTTGCACCTGGTCATGTCGGCCACTGATGAGGTCATCTGTCTGAACCAGCATGTTTGCTGCCATGGCCACCCGGAAACCGTCAGCAATGATCCGGCCTATCTGGAACTGTTCGGCAAGAAGGATGCGGAAACACTGGCCGTGTATACCCACCATCACAACCATAGCCACGACCTTGCCGGTGATGTCGTCAAAGACCATTCAGATTGTTGAGTTTTCCTATGGCTGATTTCATTTTTCGCGCCCTGCTTGCCGGTCTTATGGTTGCCCTGATTGCCGGCCCCCTCGGCTGTTTTGTCGTATGGCGCCGGATGTCATACTTTGGGGATACCCTGGCCCACTCTGCCCTGCTCGGCGTAGCCCTTGGCCTGCTCACAGACATCAGCCTGGAGCTGACTGTCATCATTGCCTGTCTGGGCCTGGCATTTCTGCTGGTTTTTCTGGAGAACCGCCGGGAATTATCCACCGATACCCTGCTTGGCATTCTCGCCCACAGCGCCCTGGCCCTTGGCCTGGTTCTGATCAGTTTTACTGACAGTCAGGTCAATCTGGTTGCCTATCTTTTTGGAGACCTGTTAACGGTATCTGCCGAAAATCTCTGGTGGATAGCCGGGACCCTGGCTGTGGTTACCCTGATGGTCATCATGAACTGGAACAGGCTGCTGACCATTACCCTGCATGAAGAGCTGGCCCAGGTGGAAGGGCTGGATGTGGTCAGGGTGAGACTGTTGTTGATGGTATTAATTGCGTTGATTGTTGCCGTTTCCATGAAAGTGGTAGGCGTCTTGCTGATCACTTCACTGCTGATCATACCGCCTTCCTGCGCCCGTTTTTTTGCCAGGACACCGGAGTCCATGGCCATCATCGCCAGTCTTGTCGGCAGTGCGGCTGTGTGTATGGGGTTGAGTGCATCCTGGTTATGGGACACGCCTACCGGGCCCAGTATTGTACTGTCTGCCAGTCTGTTGTTTATTGCCAGCAGGCTGCTGAAAAACAGCGCCCCCGGCTGACGTTGGCTCTACTGAGCCAGGTATTTTTTAACCCTGGCAAAGTTTGCCTGCATGGCGGCCGGATCATGCGGTGCCTTGAAAAACCCCACGTCCCTGCCTGATGGATCCACCAGCATGATTTCACCGTTGTGGGTCACCAGGTAGTTCTCATCATCGATAGGTGTGTAAGTGAATGCCACGTTCATCTGACGGCTCACGCCGTAGATGTCCGCGTAATCGCCGGTTGCCCCAATAAAATCGCTGTTGAAATAGGTGACATAATTGTTCAGAACTTCCGTTGTATCGCGCTTGGGGTCGAGACTGATCATGACCACCTGCACATCATCCGCCATCCCGGTATCTTCCAGCAGGTTGTAGAACTGGCGCAGGCTGGCCAGCGTAAGCGGACAGATGTCCGGGCAGAAGGTATAGCCAAAAAAGACGAAGGACCATTTTCCCGTCAGGGCGGACAGCGTAAAAGCCTCTCCCCGATGATTCGACAGTGCAAAGTCATCCAGCACGATGGGGGTTTCATACTGGTAGTAGCCATCATTACGCAGGCTTTCAAAGGAAACGGTTGAAGCCGACCTGATCACAATAAAAAGCACAATGCCGGAAATTACGGAGAAAGCCGCCAGTGCCAGGATGATAAATTTTAAGCGGGAGTTTTCCATGGTTCGGGATTGGGCCCGCCTGTGATGACGGCCCGGGATCAGAGATAGTGATCGATCAGCAGGGCGATGAACAGGGCGATCAGGTAAAAAATGGAGTACCGGAACGTGGTCAGGGCCATGCGCGGCTTCTCTGTCAGCATGAGCTGCAGGGAGTAGTACATGAAACCACCGCCAAGCAGAACCGCCGCAGCCAGGTAAGGCAGCCCGCTCATGCCTGTCAGGTATGGCAGGATGGTGACCAGACACATGATGATGGTATACAGCAGGGTATGCAGCTTGGTCAGGGAGTCGCCGTGAGTCACTGGCAGCATGGGAATATCGGTTTTGGCGTAATCACTCTTGCGGTGGATCGCCAGTGGCCAGAAATGCGGCGGCGTCCAGGCAAAGATAATCAGTACCAGCAATAATCCGTTGGCATCAACAGTGCCGGTAACGGCAGTCCAGCCCAATAAAGGAGGCATCGCGCCGGACAGGCCGCCAATGACGATATTCTGGGGTGTGGCTCTTTTCAAGAACCCGGTATAGATAATGGCATAGCCCACGAAAGAGGCCAGGGTCAGCCAGGCGCTCAGGGGGTTGACCAGGAAAATCAGGATCGCCATGCCACCAACGCAGATGGCCAGGGCAAACATCAGGGCCTGGAACGGGCTCACTTTACCCTGGGGAATCGGACGCTTGATGGTCCGTTGCATGATCGTGTCGACCTGATGGTCAATCAGGTGGTTTACCACGGCGCCGGCACTGGCTACCAGGGCGATGCCCAGATTGCCCCAGATCAGGACATCCACGGCCACCATGCCCGGGACGGCCAGAAACATGCCGATCATCGACGTCAGGATCATCATCATGACGACGCGGGGCTTACACATTTCGTAGTAATCCCGCCAGCTGGCTCTCTTGATGATAACGATGTCAGTCATGGCTTAAAACGTCGATACTTTCTTTAAACGATA
>CAZBBS010000071.1:0-13962 GCA_964490145.1 uncultured Enterobacteriaceae bacterium | reverse complement strand
CGCGGCTACGAATACTATGACTACCGTCATGAAGTGGTGAACACGACATTCGTGAACTTCCAGGACAATGACCGGCGCAAGACCGGCGCGCTGTCCTGGCTGTTGTTCACGGGCGCGGGGGTTACCACCGAGAACACTGTCAGGGGGGCACAATTTGTGAATGCCAAACCGGTGTATTTTCCAACCATCGATACACGCTTTGACAGTGACAATCGTGGGGCCGTGGCTTACCGGAGCCTGGCTATTCACGATCTGGATGGCTCAGTGGGAGGTATGCCGGACGCCTACATCCTGCTCCACGACGGCGAGAACGATAGTGTCGCTACTGATGAAGAGGCCTGTAAAATTCAAGCCGCCTGGAACGCCTCCGTATGCCCGGGTGATGTGGGACGCCTGACGTTCCGGGCAGCACAAGTTCCGGCCCCGGCTCCTGCGCCCGGCGCATTGCGAGGAGGGTTCGGATTCGGCTTCGTCCGCCCTGCACCGCCAGCCCCCGGGGCCTCACGACCCGCGCCACGTGCACCGCAGCCGCCCATCGCGCTGGTTCGCCATGGCAAGGAACACAAAATTACCAACAACCAGAGCACGGTGCGGGCCGGCACAGAGATCCTGGTGAAGACCGAGCGGGATGAAGTCTCTCTCAGTATGAGTGAAATGAATCAGGGGTCATGGGTGATGTTCGAACTGCCCGGTTTCACCAGTGCCAGCACCGGGGTAGAGCAGGGCAGCATGGATGCCTTGCGAAAGACGAATGAGACGTCATATTACAGAGATGGCGACACCCTCTGGGTCAAGCTGGTCGTGAGTGAACCGCTGATCATACCGGTTCGTCCATCGAACATGCAGGCCAGTATCACGCTCAGCCGCCAGGCTGCATCCAGCCTGAAAAATAAATAATCACAGGGGCATAATCACAGCAGCCAGAGTAAGCTGAAAATCACCTGACTCTGGTTTGTTGATTCTGTTTGTGCAGGAATTACTGTCGGGGGGGGGTTAAAAAACCTGAACGCACACCAGGCTGTCATACCAGCAGCGGCAATCAGGATGATGCCAAGCACGATGGGTGAATTTAACAGGCTGAAATATTCGATGCCGGGAAATCCCAGTGCTACCAGAAGCCACAGGACAAGCATAAAGGCAGAAGGCCAGTTCAGCATGATGCCAGCGTGGGATTCGCTGTTCGTGTCATTGTCGTTTTTGGGTTCAATACTCATGGCTGCTGTCAACTCTTGGGTTGTTATGTCTGCAATATAGCAAAAAAGATTCAATGTGGTCATAGTAACCTGTTCCGATATTGCCTGGGTAATCCCGTTCCCTTGTTCTTGACCTGCCTATAAAATCAGCCTCTGTGTCGGGGGTTTTTGCCCCAAAACCATGCTATGCTTTGTGCCCCGTTTGAGCGGTTAATTCACGGGTTTTCAAGGGGAGATCTGATTCCATGCGCACATTCATTCGCTTGTTTTTTCTGTCGTTTCTCGTTTTAGCCGGTTTCTCGGCCAAGGCTCAGGCCCAGCGCTGGTCTGATCCAGCCACCTGGCCCGGCAACCAGGTGCCGGCCGCTGGTGACAAGGTGACCATTGCCAGTGACCAGGAGGTTGTACTGGATATCAGTCCGCCGGCCCTGAATGGTCTCACCATCAACGGCAAGCTTGTCTTTGCCGATGAGTCAGACCTGGCACTTGTCACCGAGTGGATCATGGTATTCGGTGAGCTGCAGATCGGCACCGAAGCCAAGCCCTTCCAGCACAAGGCCACCATCACCCTCACCGATAACAATGAAGGCGAGCAGCTCATGGGTATGGGCGATCGCGGCATCATGCTGTCCGGTGGTACCCTGAATCTGCACGGCAACCGGACGAATGCCTGGACCAAACTGACGGCTACTGCCCAGGCTGGCAGCAGCACAATAGAGGTCCTGGATGCCAGCCAGTGGGTGGCCGGTGACGAGATTGTCCTGGCCTCCACGGATTACGATCCGCGCCAGGCCGAGCGTCGCACGATTGCTTCTATAAATAGCAACACCATCACGCTGGATCAGCCCCTTGAGTACATGCACTTTGGTGAGATCACCTTTGGTGTGGATGAACGCGGCGAGGTGGGCCTGCTAACCCGCAATATCAAGATCCAGTCATCAGAAGATTCCCTTGAGTCGTACTTTGGTGGTCACATCATGGCCATGGTTACCAGCAAGATGTATGTAGAGGGTGTTGAGCTCAACCGCATGGGCCAGCACATGGAACTGGCCCGCTATCCGGTCCACTGGCATCTGGTCGGCGACGGCGGCAAAGGCCAGTACGTCAGGAACACGGCTATCCACGATACATTCAATCGTTGTGTGACAGTCCATGGCACCAATGACCTGCGGGTGGAAAACAATGTGACCTACAACACTGTGGGCCACTGCTTTTTCATGGAAGACGGTATCGAGACCGGTAACGAATTCGTCAAGAATCTGGCCATCCAGACCAAGTGCCATCCCACCCGGGAATGCGTGTCCAACAATCTGGCCGCCAACGGTGAACTCAGCATTGAAAACCGTCGTGAACTCAGGGATATCAGTTTTTCCGGCGAGCATACCCTGCTGCCTTCCGACAACACGGCAGCCTCATACTGGATTACCAACCCGGACAACAGCTACATCGACAACGTGGCGGCCGGGTCTGATGCGATCGGCTTCTGGTTTTCCATTCCGATGCATCCGCAGGGCGCCTTCATGGGCTCGGACGACAGCCTCAACACCTGGCCGCGCCGTACCCCGTTGCGTAAATTTAGCGGTAACGTGTCCCATTCCAATTTCGACGGGTTCATGATTGACCGCCACATCGATGAAGATGACACCTTCGGTCTGGCCTCCCTGCCGCTGCTGGCGTTGGCAGACCCTGATGATCTCGAAAGTGAGGTGTCAGAAACGCACTTCGAGAATCTGACCAGCTACAAAAATCGCAATGGTGGTCTCTGGGGCCGGGGCGACATGTACGTCTACAGCAATGCGAAGTTCGCTGACAATGCCATTGGCATGACGCAGGCCGCTGGCGACATTGGCAGCCTGCCGTTCAGTTCACGACTGATTGATGGGCTGGTAGTAGGCGAGACCGACAATATCGGTAATCCAAGGACCCCGGCGGAAATCGCCTATGGCCGCAGTCTGCCAAAGCCTTCAATTCCGGATTTTCCCATCCGCGGCTACGAATACTACGATTACCGCGATGATGTGATAAATACAACCTTTGTGAATTTCCAGGACAACCAGCAGAGGAAAACAGGCGCGTTGTCATTCCTGTTGTTCACGAGTGCGGGCTTAAGTACCAACAGCACCATCCAGGGGGCGACGTTCGTTAATGCCAAGCCGGTTTATTTCCCGACATATGATATCCGGTTCGATAATGACAACCGCGGCGGCAATGCCTACCGGACCCTGTCAATCCATGACCTGGACGGCTCGGTGACCGGCATCCCTGATTCCCACATCATGCTTCACGACGGCGAGAATGACAGTGTGGTCACTGATGATTCCTGTGAGATTCATCCCACCTGGAACGCTTCTGTGTGCACGGGTGACGTCGGCCGTCTGAATCTTTCGGACGCCAGAGGGGAATTTCCGAAGGCCGTTGATCTCGAATCGCGGACCGCCCGCTTTGCCCTGATCGGTGGCCTCAGTCCCAATGCACCGGACACGCCTCTTGTTCGGTCCCAGCGTGCCGCGCTGTTCTCCCGTCGTCCGCCGCAGGCGCCCATCGCACTGATTCGTAATGACAAGGAATTCAAGATTTCCGGGGACCAGAGTACGGTGAAGGCCGGCACCGAGATCGAAGTGAAAACGCAGCGGGATGAAATCACGCTCAGCCTGGCTGAAATGGACACAGGCTCTTGGGTGATGTTTGAACTGCCGGGCTTCAGCAATGCTGCCTCTGGAGTGGAAAAAGGCAGCATGAACGCCTTGCGCGCCTCGGGCGAGACAGCCTACTTCAGGGACGGAAATGACCTCTGGGTGAAACTGGTAGCTGCGCCTCCGGTCATGGAGGTCATTCGCCCAACGGATCTGCAAGCCAGTATTACGGTCAGCCGCTAAGTAAGGCTTTTCTTTTGGGGCGGTGGCTTTAACTTTATAAAAGTCACTGTCCCCAAGAGTTGTCGAGCTAACGCTTTGGCGCTTCATCATCAACGAGTAAATCAACGACGGGAAGCCACCATGATTCGACAAATTCTCTGCCTCTCAATACTCCTGGGTCTCACTGCGCCAGCCCTGGCCGGCAGGGACGATTTTGTTGCGGGAACCGCAGTGCCTGATTATGGTGTTTATGCGCCGGTGCATGGTGTTGAATTGCCGGCAGGCACCCGGATGAAAATCGCATTTGATGTCTCTGAAGCCGGGCCGAGTGATGCGGTGAACCGGAAATTTGAAATGGTGGCCCGTTCTGTGAATTTGCATACAGCAAAAGGTGTCTCGCCAGAGAATCTGGCAGCCGCCATCGTGGTTCACGGTGGAGCAGGTGCCGATTTACTGACCAGTAAAGCGCGCGGTGCCGAGAATCCCAATGCCGGTATCATCGCGCAGCTTTTGGCGGCCGGTGTCTCGATACAACTGTGCGGGCAATCGGCAGAGGGGATGGATATCAAGGCGGCAGACTTGCTGCCAGGCATCACCATGTCCCCGTCCGCCATCACGGCCCATGCGCTGCTGCAGCAACAGGGATATACACTGAATCCTTTCTGATAAATCCCCAATTCAAAGGGGCGGCGTGATTTGAATATCAAATGGCTCCGCCCCTTTTTTATTGCAGGTTCTCCGGCGCGGGTAATAGTCTGGACTAGCCAGAACAGGCTGGTTATTCTTCCAGTCCTTTTCCTGTTGATTGACATACCTTGGAGTAGATTATGGCTAACCAGAACGGTGAGTTCCTGAACCAGTCCGCCTGGACCGGCAAGATTTTTAACGGCGATTGGGTGGATGCCACGGGCGGAACCATTGACGTGATAGAGCCGGGCACTGGCGAAGTGATGGCGACTGTAGGCTTTGCCAATCAGGAAGACGTCAACAACGCCTGCGTCCTGGCTGATGCAGCCCAGCAGGAGTGGGCCAATACAGGGGCCCGTGACAGAGCTGACATTTTTTACAGGGCCGCTGCCATTTTGCAGGAAAATTTTGAGGAGATTGCCACTTATGTAGCGCTCGAATCCGGGGGCATCATTCCCAAAGGTATGCACGAAGTGAAGGAGTCCATCGCTATCCTGCACAATGCAGCGCATCTTGCCACTGCACCGCGCGGAGAAGTGCTGCAAAGCCTGAAAGGTCCCGGCTGTATCAGCCTGGCCAAGCGAGTTCCTCGAGGGGTTGTCGGGATCATCTCCCCCTTCAATTTTCCGCTGGTGCTTTCCATGCGTGCCGTGGCTCCGGCATTGGCTTGCGGTAATACGGTGGTGATCAAACCGGATCCCCAGACACCGGTGGGCGGTGGTTTCGCCATCGCCCGCGCGCTTGCAGACGCCGGGTTGCCCAAGGGCGTGTTCCATGTTCTGCCGGGTGCTGCGGAAGCCGGCGAAGCGCTGTGCACCAATCCCCAGGTTCAGATGATTCAGTTTACCGGTTCCACCGCTGTTGGACGTCGTGTCGGTGAGCTTGCCGGTCATCATCTGAAAAAAGTGTCTTTGGAACTTGGTGGGAACAATGCGCTTATTATTCTTGATGATGCCGATATTGATGCGGCGGTTAACAATGCCGCCTTCGGGGCCTTCTTTCATCAGGGTCAGATCTGTATGGCCTCCAGCCGTATTTTTGTGCAAAAAGGCATCCATGACCAGTTCGTCGCCAAACTGGCTGAGAAAGCCTCGCATATGCCCGTGGGCAATCCGGCGACTGGACAGGTTGCTCTGGGCCCCGTGATCAACCAGAAGCAACTGGAGCGGGTGAAATCCATTCTTGCCGCGTCTGTCGAAGCAGGCGCAAAAATTGAAACCGGGGGTGAAAACGATGGCCTGTTCCATCAGGCAACGGTGCTTTCCGGTGTCAAACCCGGCATGCCCGCTTTTGATGTGGAAACCTTTGGTCCGATAGCCAACATCATTTGTTTCGACACCGATGAGGATGTCGTCGCTCTGGCCAACAGGCATCAGGGATCTCTCTCCAGTGGTGTGATCTCCCAGTCGGTGGGCCGCGCCAATCGCGTGGCAAGCCAGCTGAAATCCGGGCTGGTGCATGTCAATGATCAAACCGTCAATGACGATGCCAACAATCCATTCGGTGCTCCCGGTGTTGCAGGAAGCGGTGCCTCTGTGGGTGGCCCTGCTGATCTGGAGGAATATACCCGGTGGCAGTGGATGACGATCAAGGATACGCCGCCGCAATATCCGTTCTAGCCGGAAATCTAATGCCTTGAATCATTGCGTATGCCGTGATGCCAAGCCCTCGACATTCATGCCGGGGGCTTTTTATTTTCCGGCCATGATTCAGCTTGCCGGATAGTCCTTGAGGGTAAACCGGCGCGTATTACCTGAAGCAACGCTTCATGCGCCGGGAACGACGGCGATCTATGATCGCAGGCCGGAAATATCCTTTGAGCATTACCTGGTGTTTATCGAAGGAAAAATAGTGGGCCAAAAAAAGTGAGCCCACCAGCACGCGAGCCTGGGACAAACGGATGATGAGTTAAATTATCAAAATAAATCTTCAAGAAAATCAATCAGATAGAAGATATAAAATGGCCATGTACAAGCAAGTGAACAATTTCGGCTCCGCTGGCCAAAGGCAGGCCTGGATTGTTGCTTAGCTGGACATAGCGGTTAAGGCACCCAGCCTGATGCCGCCGCCATGAAAGCCTGCGTCTCCCCATCCTCCGCAGCATTATCCCCCGGCGGGAAATAACTGAGTTTCACCACCACCGTATCGGTGTCGGGATCGATGTAAATGTACTGGCCCTGCAAGCCGATGGCGGAGAAAGCCTCGCTGTCTCCCATGGTCCACCACTGCAGGCCGTAACCGCCCCGGCGATTGTCCTCGCTGCCGCTTGGCTGGGTGGATTGCCGGATCCAGTCTTTGGAGACGATGCGTCGGCCGTCGGCGACACCGCCGTTAAGCACCATCTGCCCGAAACGGGCGAAATCCCGCAGGGTGGCATTGAAGCCGGCGCCACTGAATTCGCGACCCACACCCGGCGGGCCGTCCATGATGTAGAAGCCGTCGGCCTCGGCGCCCAGGGGTTCCCACAGGCAGTGCTCGGTATAGGCGGCCACGCTCATGCCGGAGACCTGTTCCACCAGCCAGCCAAGCACTGCCGTGTCGATGGTCTTGTATTGGAAAAATTCCCCGGGTTCATGGATGCGGGGTAGCGACTTGGCCACGTCGGCAAAGCGGGCCGTGTTTTTGACCAGTGCGGCGATGTGGTTGCTGGCGGCGATACCGGGGTTTTCGAAATCGTAGCGTTCCTCGTAATCCACTCCCGAGCGCATCTGCATCACGTGGCGGATGGACACGCCCTCGTAGCCGCCCCCGTTCAGCGCCGGTAGGTAGTCGGAAATGGGGATGTCCAGGGAATCGATGTACCCGTGCGCCAGGGCGCAACCGATCAGGACCGAGGTCACCGACTTGGTCATGGACCAGGCGATGAAGCGGGATTGCGGTGTCGAGTTGTTGCGGTAAATCTCGCTGACGATGCGCCCTTTTTTCATGATCAGCAGGGCATTGGTATAGGTCCGCTCCAGCACCTCATCAGCCTGGTAGGTCCTGCCGTTCCAAGTATAGGTGAAATCCAGGTCGTGATCGTTGTGGGGCAAGGTCCAGACCGGGCCCCCGCGGGCGACCGTGCGGGTAGTGAACAGTTGGTCCATTTCCCGGAAGGCCAAAGCGCTGACATCGTTGTCCAGCATATGCCAGCGCAGGATCTGCACGGCCACCGGTACATCGGAAGGCTGGTCCGCCAGTGGCGGCGGCAGCACCTGTTGTGCCTGGAGATTGAATGCCGCCAGGGTAAAGGTGGCGGTATAGACGAGCCGTATCAAAAATTTCATGGATTCCCTCATTATTGTGTGGGCAGGTTAAATCGCGTTATTCTGCCACTTCCGAATAATCTCTCCCGGCCGAGGAATGTTGCCATGCAACAGTCATCTGCAGAAGTCGAACTGGACCAGCTGGCTGACCTGTGCGGTTCACTGCGCCTTCACCACAAGGGTAACCTGGTCGCCGGTTGTTTGCTGGATCCCATCGCCTCGATACTGGGCGCCGAATCCGCCGCCTACCGGCACGTTGACCTGCGCCAACACCGTCCCCGGATTCTGCATCTGGACAGTATCGGCGTGGCCGGCACCGTTGCCGATGATTACCTGACCCATTTCCACCGCTTCGATCCCTTTCTGGACCGATTGCCCCCCCATCAGGCAGACACCGATTCAGTGTCTGACTCTCCTGTTGGCGGGAACAGCTTCCAGAGCTATTATCATGATTTCCTACAGCCCAACGACCTGGTGCATCACGTCGGTTTCATACTCAGGGATTCACCGGGCCACCAGGCCTGGGTCTTCAATTTCCACCGCCGTGCGGCATCTGCCGATTTTGCCGCTCTGGAGCTGGCCCGCGCGCGCCTGATCGAGGCATGCCTGCAGGGCCAGGCGTCCGGCACCACACAACCGGAAAACACAGGGCCCCGGGCTGGCAATCTCGCCGCGCTGACATCCCGTGAACACGAGGTTGTCATGGCCGTGGCGGCCGGTTACAGCAACAAGGCGATAGCTGATCGTCTGCAAATCAGCCCGCGCACCGTGGAAAACCACCTTCGCAGTATTTACGACAAACTGCGGATCAACACCCGCACCCGTTTATTGTCCCTGGTCTACCAACAGGACTATACCGCTGCGGAAGGGCAGGGCGAATAGGTATTTTCCCCCAGAGTGACCTGTAGACCGGATCCTGATCCGATTCACGCCCCCTCGACCCCGCCCATAGGCAATTTCCGCTATTGCCGCACCCGACAATTTGACGTGTAGTTGTCACGATAACCCGGGGTTCGGCCTTGCCGCCGTGATCAGCCGGGATTCACGGACCACATCACCGGAGACCCGATCATGACAGGGATTATCAGAATATTTTCGTTACCTGCGTTAATACTGGCTACAGCCGTTTTCCCCCTTCAGGCATTGGCCCAGGATGCCGACCTGATCCTGACCAACGGGCAAATCTATACCCCCACTGGCTGGCAGGAAGCTGTCGCCGTGCGCGATGGTGTCATCGTGGCTGTGGGGGATGCGGCGGCTGTCGCGCCATTGGCCGGCAATGACACGCAACGGGTGAATCTCGGCGGCGCCACGGTGTTGCCCGGCCTGCATGATCTGCATGTCCATCCTATGGGAGCGGGCCTGTCACAATTCAGCTGTAATTTTCCGCAAGGGTCCGGCCGGGAGGTGCTGCTGAATGCCGTTGCCGAATGCGCCGCTAATCGGGAAGCAGGCGAATGGATCACTGGCGGGCAGTGGGATGCTGCTTCGTTCGGGGCGCCGATGCATCGCAGCTTGCTGGACGAAGTGGCACCGGACAACCCGGTATCTCTTGTCGATATCAGTGGTCATAGTATCTGGGTCAACAGTCGCGCACTTGAGCTTGCGGGTATTACCAACGATACCCTGAATCCATCCGGCGGGATCATTGAGAAAAATGCTGTGGGTGACGTAACAGGAGTATTACGTGAGAGCGCTGCCGGTCTGGTGCGCGGCATTATTCCCGGGCCCTCGCCGGATCAGGTCAAGGAAGCCCTGTACTGGGCGTCACAATTGATGCTGTCCTACGGCATAACCAGCTACACCGACGCCGGTGTCACTGGCGCCAACCTGGCTGCCTACGCCGCACTGGCGGATGAAGGTCGCCTGCCCCAGCGCATCAATACCTGCATGATGTGGCGTGGTGCAGCTTTTGGCGGCAGTGACGGCAGTGGCATGCCTGAATACGTGGCTGAGCGTAATCTCTATGCCCGCGAACGCTTGTCTCCTGATTGCATCAAGATCGCCCTGGACGGTGTACCGACGGATGGCCATACCGCGGCCATGGTGGACCCTTACGCACACAGTGACGAACGAGGCATCCTCATGGTGCCAGCACCGGAGCTGGCCGAACTGGTCACTCTTTGGGATGCCATGGGTTTTCAGGTCAAAATGCATGCTGCCGGTGACGGCGCCGTGCGTGCCGGGCTTGATGCTATCGCCGCTGCCCGTGCTGCCAATGGTTTCAGCGGTCGTTTGCATGACGTGGCTCACAACAGCTTTGTGAAGATGGAAGACATCACGCGGGCCCGTGCTATCGGGGCGACCTTCGAAATGTCACCCTATATCTGGTACCCCAATCCCATCATTCCGGACATCGCTAATGCTGTGGGTGAAGAGCGCATGTTGCGCTGGATTCCGGTCAGGGATGCCATGGAAGCCGGGGCGCTGGTCGTGCCGGGGTCTGACTGGCCGGTGGTGCCAGGAGTGAATCCCTGGGTGGGTATTGAAACCCTCGTGACCCGTCAGGCACCCGGCGGCATCGGGGACCCCCTTGGTGAAGCAGAAAAGATCAGTCTGGAACAGGCCGTTGACATGTTCACCATCAATGCCGCCAGGCAGCTTGGCAACAGCCATATTACCGGACGCCTGGAGCGCGGTATGCTGGCGGACATGGTGGTCATTGATCGCAATATATTCGAGATTCCGGTCACCGATATTCATAACACGCAGGTCAGGATGGCCTTCATCGAAGGCGAACTGGTGTACGAGGCCGATTGAGGAGAGCGCGGTGAAAAAAGCACATTGGTTGAAAGGGGCAGGCATTGGTCTGTTTTCACTGAGTTTTTTCTTGCCGCAATCAGCCATGCTGCAACCGGCGGTGCCCGCCCATCCCATGGATGCCCTGTCGAGCGTCGAAATCGAAAACGCGGTCACTATTCTGCGTGAATCGGAGCGCATTACCGCAAACGCCAGGTTTCCTACCTTGACGCTGCTGGAGAACGACAAGGCCGACGTCTGGGCCTGGCAGGCAGGAGAGCCGTTTACCCGCCGGGCATTCGCCATTGTCATGGATGACAGCCGCGTTTTCGAGGCGGACATCAACCTGACAGAAGCGACCGTTGAAAGCTGGCGCGAGGTTCAGGGCGTACAGCCGCGCGTGTTGCTGGAGGAAACCGACATCACTGGCCTACTGTGGGCCGACCCGCGCTGGCAGGAGGCCATGGCCGCCAGGGGATTTGATGAAGAGGATGCCCTGTTTTGTACGCCTTTGACACCGGGCCCGGTGCTGCCGCCGGAGATTGCCGGACGCCGCGTTCTGTATTCCAGTTGTTTCGACAATACTGATGCCGAGCACATGACGTTCGGGCTGCCCATAGAGAACCTGATGGGCATTATTGATGTCGGCAACCGCGAAGTGCTGGATGTTATCGACCTGGGCGTTGTGCCGGCGCCGACCGACAGGCCGAGCCTGGACTATGCACAATCCATTGGCTATCGGCCCGCCATGAAGCCGGTCACCATAGAAACACCGGAAGGGTCCAATATCGCGATCGATGGATCCCTGATCACCTGGGACAACTGGCGTTTTCATTTACGCACTGACCAGCGTGTAGGACCGGTGGTTTCACTGGTCACCTATGACGATGAAGGCGAGCGCCGGCCGATTGCCTACCAGATCTCCGTGTCGGAGATGTTCGTTCCTTACATGGATCCCGCCGCTACCTGGTCATGGAAGGCCTACATGGATGTGGGTGAATACGGTTTCGGCCTGCTGTCGAGTTCACTGCAGCGCGGCGCCGACTGCCCGGCATCGGCCCATTATCTTGACCAGGTGTTGCCCGACGACAACGGCAATCCATTCGTACTCCGGGACAGTGTCTGTGTTTTTGAAAGGCCGTTGGGCAGTCCGCTGTGGCGCCACGTGGGTGATACGGCCACCGCCAGCGTTCCCGCAGTCGAATTGGTGGTCAGGATGGCGCCCGTTGTGGGTAATTACGATTACTTCGTGGATTATGTGTTCAACAAGGCCGGTGATATCGATGTACGGGCAGGAGCGGCGGGCATAGACGCGGTCAAGGGCGTGGCTGCACAAACCCTGAATGACCTGACGGCGGCGCAGGATACGGAACATGGCACCCTGATCGGCAACGGCCTGGTGGGTATCAACCATGACCACTACATCTCTTTTCGCGTTGACCTGGATGTAGATGGTGCTGAAAACAGGGCCGTGTATGACAACGTGGTGACTGAGCGACTTCCCGACACCAATCCCCGGCGCAGTCTCTGGCGTGTCGAAGCAGAAACCATTCCGGTTGAGGGCGCTCTGAACAAGGCGATGGGTAGTGGTTTCCTGCGCATCGTCAGTAGTGAGCGTCAAAACGACCTGGGCTATGCTGCCGGTTACCAACTCTACCCCGGCCATAACGCTACATCAGTGTTATCCGGTGACGATCTCCTGCAGCAGCGCGCCGCCTGGTCGGCGCAACCGGTCTGGTTGACGCGACATGCCGACAATGAACTGTATGCCTCCGGCGACTATCCCAACCAGAACGATAACGTGGACGGCCTTATGCAGTGGGCCGCTGACAGGGAAAGTATCGACAACGAAGATCTGGTGCTCTGGTACACCGTCGGCTTTCGTCATATCACCCGGTCCGAGGACTGGCCCGGGATGCCGACGCTGTGGCATTCGTTCCGATTGCGGCCATTCAACTTTTTTGATGCCAGCCCGGTGATGGATGTCGTGAGTGAGTGAAGGGGACACTGATCACTTAATAACTTAACAGCTTGGCGCTTTCACAGTTTGTGGACTACGCTGACGGCATGCCAAGGACTGGTCGACTCTATATTCCAGGCGCGTGTTACCATCTTATCGGGCGCGGGCTTGAGAAGCGCTTTATATTTGAACACGCTGTTGACAAGCGCGATATGCTGGCGCGATTCGGCATTCACCTGAGGAAAACGGGTGGTCAATGCCTGGCGTGGGCATTGATGTCTAATCACTATCACTTTTTGATTCGAGCAGGCTCGAATCCGCTTGGTAAGCTCATGGCTCCTGTTCTGGGTGGATTTGCGGGTTCATATAATCGTCGTTATCAGCGAACCGGCTACGTCTTCCAGAATCGCTTTACTTCCATATTATGTGACGAAGAAAACTACCTGCTCGAATTGGTCAGATACATCCATCTTAATCCAGTCAGGGCTGGATTGGTCGAGGGGGTCGAGTCACTGGGCCATTATCCCTGGACCGGGCACGCAGGATTGTTGAATCGATACTGTCAGGACTGGCATTCTACTGACGATGTGCTATCTCGCTTCGCGGCTGACAGGCGAAAAGCGGTCAGAAAATATGTGGAGTTTATACAGGCCGGTATTCGTTCGACCGACAGTGGGGAATTTTTGATGGAGGGTTTGGTGCGAAGTCACAAGAGCTAGGAATCAGTGAGTCGTTTCAGACAAGAGCATAGGATGCGAATAGGTGATGAACGTATTCTTGGTGATTCGGCCTTCATAGAAAAGGTGCTGAACGAAGATGTCTTTGCTATGGATTCCTGGTCCAGCTTGTCTTCTCAGGGATGGGATACAGAAAGACTGGTGGCGAAGGTTTGCGCGCACTTTGGCGTCTCCCGAACCCATTTGACAAGGAAATCACGCGCAAGTGACATTTCCATGGCGAAAGCCATGATGTGCTACTTGGGTCATGAGAAATTGAGGCTGAGCACCCGGGAAATCGCGGAAGTCCTCAAGATCAGTCAGCCTGCGGTGTCGAAATGGATAGTCAAAGGACATGAACTGTCCCTGGATTGCCAGGAATATCAGGATTTGCTTGAATAAAGTTATTAAGTTATCAGTGTCCCTAAATTCCTAAATTCCCAAGGGGTTATCGACGAGTAAACTGGTCAAACCATTGGAAGGCCGGCGCACCAAGTACCTCATGATTGCCAGGTCGAACCGTGACTCTCAAATCATCCAGAGCACGTCTCAGGTAAATCTGCCGTC
>CAZBBS010000070.1:0-14052 GCA_964490145.1 uncultured Enterobacteriaceae bacterium | reverse complement strand
CTGCAGGACTGGTGCATCAGTCGCCAGCTGTGGTGGGGACACCGCATCCCTGCCTGGGATGACGAGGAAGGCAATATTTACGTGGGCACGGACGAAGCCAATGTCCGGGATAAATACTCCCTGGCCACCGACCTGCCCCTGCGCCAGGATGAAGACGTGCTCGACACCTGGTTTTCCTCTGCCCTGTGGACCTTCTCCACCCTGGGCTGGCCGGATGATACCGAGGAACTGCGCACCTTCCACCCGACCGACGTCCTGGTCACCGCTTTCGACATCATTTTCTTCTGGGTCGCCCGCATGATCATGATGACCCTCAAGTTCACCAACCAGATTCCGTTCAAGAAAGTCTACATACACGGCCTGATCCGTGACGGCGAAGGCCAGAAGATGTCAAAGTCCAAGGGTAATGTTCTGGACCCCATCGACCTTATCGACGGCATTGATCTGGAAACCCTGGTCAACCAGCGCACGAGTAATATGATGCAGCCGGAACTGGCCGCCAAAATCGACAAGAAGACCCGCAAGGAATTTCCGGACGGCATTCCTGCTTTCGGCACCGATGCCCTGCGTTATACCTTTTATTCACTGGCTTCCACTGGTCGTGACATCAACTTCGACATGGGGCGCATCGAGGGCTTCCGCAATTTCTGCAACAAGATCTGGAATGCCGCCCGCTACGTGTTCATGCAGGTGGAACAGCAGCAGGTGTCTGCACCGGTGAGTCGCGATGACTACTCCCAGGCTGACATCTGGATTCAATCACGACTACAGGACACCCTGAAAAAAGTTGATGATGCCGTAGCCCAGTACCGCTTCGACCTGGTCTCCCAGGCCATCTACGACTTCTTCTGGAATGAGTACTGCGACTGGTATCTGGAACTGTCCAAGCCGGTCCTTTGGGATGACAACGCCAGCGATGCGCAGAAGAATGCCACCCGCTTCACCCTGCTCAATGTGCTGGAACAGAGCCTGAGAATGCTGCACCCCCTGATGCCTTTCATCACCGAGGAAATCTGGCAGAAAGCGGCTCCACTGCTGGGCATCGAAGGTGAGACCATCATGCTGCAGCCCTACCCGCTAGTTGACGAAAGCATCATCGATACCCGGGTAGACCAGCAGATCGAATGGCTCAAGGGCGTGATCATCGGTATCCGCAACATTCGTGGAGAGATGAATATTTCCCCGGCAGTCAGCATCAACGTTTTGCTGACCCGTGGCGGAGAACAGGACAGGATCAACCTTGAGTCCTTTGGTCCCTACCTGCTGAAATTGGCCAAGCTGGATTCCATTGACTGGCTGGACAATCCCGAAGAGGCACCGCCCTCCTCCATGCAGGTGGTTGGTGATATGGAAGTTCTGGTACCGATGGCCGGTCTGATAGATGTCAATGCCGAGCTGGCACGCCTGGACAAGGAAAAAGGCAAGCTGGAAGGCGAGATTGCCCGACTGTCAGGCAAACTGGGCAATGCCAAGTTCGTGGATAATGCACCGGCTGACGTGGTTGCCCGGGAACAGGAAAAGCTTTCTAATGCCCAGACCACCCTCGGGCAGCTGCTTGAGCAGGTAACCAAACTGCAGCAACTGTAAAATGTAAAACCTGGCAACTCAGGAGAGGATCATGCCGAACCTGAAACAACTTTGCATCCTGCCTGCCCTGGCCCTGGCCGCGGGTATGGCCCAGGGCCATCTTGAGAAACGAATGGACCGCAACGGCGGTCATTACGACTATTTCGGCGACTACCATTGCCACCAGCAAGGTTGCCGGCAGGCCCCATCGCGTTATTCCATTACCGGCCGCAACAGCCAGCTGTCGAACCGGGACCAGGACCTGTTCTACAACGAGGATGACTGGCCCTATTGGAATGTTGTGGCCGGTTGCCAGACCGTACGCACCCAGATTCTGGAAGCCACCAGTGATGCGGCCGTCACCTGGAGCAATCCGCGCCATTGTGAAATCCGAGAGGGACACTGGATCGACCCCTACACGGGCGATGAATACAACAGGGCAGCGAAAATGGAAGTGGACCACATCATTTCACCGGTTTATGCCAACGCCGCAAACGGCTACCAGTGGACAGACCAGATTCGCCAGCAGTTCGCCAACGATCCCACGAACCTGGTACCGGTGGGACGTGATATCCAGAAAAAGAAACGAGATCGCGGTATCGGCTCGTGGCTGCCACCGGAAGAAAGCTACCACTGTGAATATGCCGCCGCCTGGCGTGATGTTTCCCAGCGCTATGACCTGGATCTGTTCCAGCGGGACCGCAGTAAAATGAAGGCGATTCTGGAAGACTGCAATATCCCCGAAGAAAGCCAGATTGAAACCGTCAACAAGTCTGAAGGCGTGGATATTCGTGCCAACGGTATTCCTGTCCTTTAAGCCCGACACTCAGGGAATGTCTGCCCTTTAACATCTTTACACGATAGTGTTACTATCTATGCCCTGTATTGGTGCGCTCCAGCTTTTGTACCGTACAGTTACAATGAAAACTATAAATACAACTAAAAATAACTAAAAAAATCATCGCTTTTCCGGAAAACAAACAATGACTATCAAAATATTGATTGCTTCAATCATTGTGGCAATTTTGTTGTCTGCCATCAGTTTTTTCATCAATTTCTACAGTCTCTTGCCACAGGTTCTGGCGGTCTTCAGCGCCGCCCTGCTGGGAGGCGCCCTGAGCAGCTACTGGGTCACTGCCGGCACCAGCCAACCCCGGAAGACCGGCAAAACCGCCAGAAAAAACAAGCCTGTCAAAGTGGCAGGTCCGCTGGAAACCGGCAGTGTCAAATGGTTCAGTGCCAGCAAGGGATTCGGTTTCATCACCCGGGACAATGGTGAGGACATCTTTGTCCATTTTCGCTCCATCCTGGGCAAGGGACACCGTATTTTACGTGAAGGTCAGCGCGTGGAATTTGCCGTCACCGAAGGTGACAAGGGACTGCAGGCAGAAAATGTCTCCGCTCTGAAAAGCTGAGATCGGCAATTGTTTTTCAGTAATGGGGCGGTTTTTCGTGTTGCGGCACGGACCGCCCCGTGTCCACACTTTCTTCCAGTGACCTAAGTTTGTCATCCAGCATTTTGAGCCGCAGATTGATGGTGTCGATCTGCTTTTGCTGGTCGGCAATCACGTCATTGAGTTCAGTGATGGTGTGATCCTGAAACGCCAGTCGGGTCTGCAGGTCCACCAGTATCTCATTGTCATCACTCATCAGGTATCCGCCCATTCCCGCAAAAGATTATGGTAAACACCAGCCAGGTTGGTCAGGGCCGCCTGATCTGGCGTGACCCTGGCAATTTCCTGTATGGCATTATCAAGTTCAAACAGAATACTGCGTTGCTGATCACTGCGCACCATGCTCTGGATCCAGAAAAATGCCGCCAGTCGTTTGCCTCGGGTCACCGGTTTGACTCCATGAATACTCGTCCCCGGATAGAGCACCATATCCCCTGCCCTGAGTTTGACTTCGGTGGGACCAAAGCTGTCTTCAATCACCAGTTCTCCCCCCTCGTAAGAATCAAGTTCCGACAGGAACAGGGTGGCAGAGAGGTCTGTGCGTACCCGGTGTGGCGTTCCGGTAATCGGACGAATCGCACCATCCACATGGCGTCCATAATCACCACGGTTTTCATAGCAGTTAAACAAGGGAGGCACGATTTTCGAAGGCAGCGCTGCCGCCGTAAATCGGGGATTGCCATCCAGGGCACGGATGATCATTTCCCCCAATTCACGGGCTACCGGATGCTGATCCGGTAGTTGCTTGTTGTTTTTAACCGCACTGGACAGATAACCGGCACTGCCACGTCCATCAGACCATTCCACCGTATCCAGAGCCTTGCGGCAGGCAGCCAGGGCCTGGGCATCGAGTACACCGGGAAGCTGTATCAGCATATGTCTGCCTTGTGACTGTTAATTGGAAGCTGTTTCAGTAGTCCAGATTGACCGCAAAAACCGCGGCAAAACCCGGACCGGGAACAACATGCCATGGGTGCAACTGGTCAAAGTAATATTCGTTGGTGATATTGGTCAGATTGAGCTTCAGGGTCAAGGTGTCGGAATATTCAAATTTGGCCATGGCATCCAGGGCCCAGTAATCATCGGCAAACTTACTGCCTGAAACCAGACGACTGTCCACATACCTGGCCCCACCTCCCATGGACAACCTGCTGCTCGCCAGCCAGTTGGCCCAGAAGGAAAAGGTGTTGGCGGCCACATTATTGATGGCACTAACCCCACCGGTAATGGTATTGCGTTGTTCGTCATCCAGGTAGGTATATCCACCGGTCAACTGGACAGTGCTACTGGCGAAGCTGGAGATATTGACCGAAAGGCCCTTGATTTCCTGCACACCAGCCAGGGTATTGAAACCCGGGTTGAGCGGGTCCGGCACCCGGGCATTGGTTTTTTTAATGCGAAAAACCGAGGCATCCACAAACAGGTGGTCATCCGCCAGACTCCACTTGGTGCCCAGCTCAACACTTTCGTTTTTCTCCGGTTCCAGGGAGACATTGGACGTGTTCAGACCACGGCCGGAGCTGATAAATGAAATCGATTCACCCGAGGGATTGAATGAGGTTCCCCACCCCAGATACACCGTGCCAGCCTCCACCGGTTTGTAGACCACTGCTGTCCGATAGCTTGTGACCACATCCCTGGTTCGTATGGCGGCTGAACTGGTCTGGTTGCCGACCACATCGAAACGCTGTTCAGCATAATCGGTCTTGAAACGGTCACGACGCAATCCGGCACTGAGCTGCCAGTGGTCACCGAACTTGAGGGTATCCAGCACATACGCTGCCAGGGTGTCGCTGCTGGTGTCTGACGTCAGGCGTACTGCTGTTGTCCCCGTATAGATTCCGCCCACGGGATTGGCCAGCGTAGTCACGGGCACGAGGATATTGTAATCAAAAAAAGGTGTCCGGGACGCAAATCCGAACGTGGGATCAGAGCTTTCAGAAGATACCTCGCCCCCCCCGATCAGACTATGCTCGATATCACCGGTGCGAAAATCACCGCGCAGGTTTACCTGCCCCTGCTCCATGGTTTCAGTACTGTCGCCGGTGAAGATCATTCGGTGAACAGTGACAGATTCCGCTGGATCACTTTGCAGGACGGATGCAGCCACCTGTGGCTCGGTAATAAAGCTGTGACGAGAATAATCCGCCAGACGTATCTGGGCATTGAGTGTCCAGTCACGATTCAGGCGATGATCAATGATGAGTGACCCAACATCGGCCCGGGTGTCCATGTAGTCAGAGCTGTAGCCGTAAAAACTTTCCCTTTCTACATTGGCGGGCCGGTTTTCAATCCAGGGCAATCCATAATCAGGAACACTGTCACTTTCCAGGTGCAGGAAACCGAGTGTGAGCTGGGTGGCGCTGCCAAGCCCCAGGCTCAGGCTGGGTGCGATGCCATAACGCTCGCTGGTGGTCACGTCCCGTCCAGGGACATCCTGTTCATGGGCCAGCAGGTTGACGCGGAACCCGGCATTTTCCCCGATCTGCAGGGGCTGGTTGAAGTCCACTGTCGCTCGACGGGTACCGGCATTGCCTACATTCATGTGCAGGCTCCTGATTTCATCAGCCACCGGTTTCTTGGTGCTCTGGTTGATCACTCCGCCGGTTGAGCCTCGACCAAAGACCATTGAGGAAGGCCCCAGCAGTACTTCAACCGACTCAAGATTGAAGGGATCACGGGCATAGTTGCCAGTATCACGCATGCCATCCAGGAACATGTCATTGCGTGAGGAAAACCCCCTGATGGTCGGGTTGTTGCCCTGCCAGCTGAATTCACCCGCACCAAGAGTAATCCCCGGGACATTACGCAGGGCATCATCCAGACTCATCGCATTGCGGTCTTCCAGCATCTGGGAGGAAATTGTGGTTACAGCCTGGGGCGTGTTGAGCAGGGGTTCGGTGTACTTGCCAACACTGCTTTCCTCCACCAGATAGCGGTCGCGCTGGATATCCTGCACCAGAATCTCTTCCACCGGAATTTCCTGGGCAAGCACACTGCCCGCTACCATGGCATTGGCACCGGTACTGATCAGTACAGTGGAAATCAGGTGTTTGAGGGGATCGTGCTTTTTCCGGAAACAAGTGGGCAAGGTGAAGTGATTGGAACTGGAAAAATCAGACAACATGGGAAATCTAAAGGAAAGATCAAACAAGGTCGCAAATTATACTCAAGACAGGTGGCCCGCGCATTCCAGAACCTGAATTTGCACAATTTCTTAATGGTTTGATTGCCGGGATGAATCTGTAATAATTTCGGGCACAGCAGACAGACCAAAGTGAACCAAAGGCAAAATATCAAGCATGCAGTCAAACAGCAGTAAACCACCCATTCGTTGGTTGAACCTTGCCGTCCTGGGCATCCCTCCCCTCATCGCCCTGTTTTTTGTCCCCTGGTATGGCATCAAATTCGGTTATGACGCCTATGAATGGGGCTGGTTTGTGGCATTGATGGTGTTCTGTGAAATGTCCATTACGGCCGGCTATCATCGCTTATGGTCGCACAAGGCCTACCAGGCTCATCCGGTATTGCGCGTCATATTTGCCCTTGGGGGAGCCTGTGCCCTGCAAAATCACTGCATCACCTGGGCGTCCGATCATCGTCGTCATCACCTGCATGTGGATGATAACGACAAGGACCCCTACTCCGCTGGTCTGGGTTTCTGGTATTCCCATTTCGGCTGGATGATTCGCGACTGGGAACGCACACGCACAGATGAGAGCAATGTCCAGGATCTGCTCAAGGACCCGGTGCTGGTCTGGCAACGTAAACATTACCTCGTGCTGATGCTGCTCATGAACCTGGGCCTGCCGGCACTGATTGGCTGGGTTCACGGGGACATCTGGGCAAGCCTGCTCCTGGCCGGCGTGCTGCGTCTGGTGCTGAGCCAGCATTTCACCTACCTGATCAACTCCGCCGCACACATGTGGGGCAGCAGAATGTACGATCCAACCCAGACGGCGAGAGACAACTGGTTCATTTCCCTGTTCACCTTTGGCGAGGGTTACCACAATTACCACCACACCTTTGCCTGGGATTATCGCAATGGCATCAAGTGGTATCACTGGGATCCCACCAAGTGGCTGATCCGTGCCTGCTCCTGGGTAGGCCTGGCCAGCAACCTGCGTCAGTGCTCGGCCTACCGGCAGGAACTGACCCGGGTGGAAGTGCAGTATTCAAAGGCACTGGCGGCTTGCGAGAACATCATTGATGCCCGCTCCTGGCGGCAGAAACTGGAGGAGGAGTACCAGCAGCTGGTGGATACCCTCAACACATGGTCAACACTGAAGCAGCAGTGGTACCAGGCCAAGTCCCGGGAGTTGTCTGCCGAGCTGCACGAACGCCTTTCCGAGCTGGAAGTTGAATCCCTGCGCCAGCGATATCGTCTGTTGAAAATTGAACTGGCGGGTAAACGTCGCAGCTGGCGCGCCCTGTTGGATACATTCACCGCCCTGCCCTGCCAGACGGCTTAAGGATCAAAGGTGGCAGTGACTTTTAACCCAAAGTCACTGCCGACCAATTTTTAGCTATGGATTACTCCCTTAAAGTCAAAACCTCATCTGCCTGGCTCGACACTGTCATGGCGGATTTCGATACATTTCTGCTGGACCATGCCAGTTGCGAGAAAAAAGCCTCCGGAATGGCCATGTCGATGATTTCGCACTATCCCGACAAGCCCCGCCTGATCCGGGAGATGCTTAACCTGGCTGTTGAAGAGTTGAGCCATTTCCGCGATGTGGTTCGCCTGATTCTTGACCAGGGCCTGCAAACCTCGGCGGATACCAAGGACGAGTACATCAACCAACTGCATAAGTCCATGGACCAGGGGAAGGACGCCTACCTGCTGGACCGACTCCTGATTGCCAGTATTGTCGAAGCGCGGGGGGCTGAGCGCTTTGGCTTGATTGCTGATGCCCTGCCGGAAGGCAGACTCAAGAATTTCTATCGGGCTATCACAGACTCCGAATCCCGCCACTACCGGCTGTTTCTAGACCTGGCCCGTGAATACTTTCCTGACGATACCATCCTGCCCCGTCTGGAAGATCTGCTGACTGTAGAAGCCGGAATTATCCGCAATCTCCCTGTTAAAGCCGCCTTGCACTAGATTTCCATCAAATCTGCGTTTTTGCGAATTGAGATATCGGGGGCCTGCAGGTAAGATGCCATCCTGTTTATGACTGGCCAGTCATTTTTTTTGAGAGTGAACCGCACTGCCCCGGAATCCGTATAACCCCGGTGTTAACAGGTGGTTGTAGCCTGCCTGACGGAAAACGCCATTCACTGCACGTATTTAGTTAACTTGCCGGTCTGCGGATACCGCATATGAATCGGCAACGGCCCCGGAAATGAGAACAAGGACCCCTTCATGCTGAAGAAGCTTTTACCCTTCCTGATCATCGTTATTTCCATCGTGATTGCAGCCATGCTGCGGTTGGCACGACCGGAAGCGGAGCAGAATGAACCCGAACAACTGGCCATTGTCGTGGACACCATGATGGTAGAGATTCAGGATGCCAGGATCACGGTTTCATCCCAGGGTACGGTGGAACCTCGTACACAGACTAACCTGGTGTCGGAAGTCTCAGGCCAGGTGGTGGAAGTTTCTCCCGTGTTTGTCGCAGGTGGATTTTTCCGCAAGGGCGATCTGCTGGTCAGACTTGATGATCTGGATTACCGCGCTGCTGTCAGCCGTGCAGAAGCGGCTGTTGCCGCAGCCCGCAGCCAGCTGGAACAGGAAAAGGGCCAGGGAGATGTCGCCCAGCGGGAGTGGGAACGCCTGTCACCCCAGGAGCAATCACGGATCAGGGCCAGGGATTTCTACCTGCGCAAGCCTCAATTACAGGAAGCCGAAGCCCGGTTGGCCTCAGCTCTCGCAGATCTCGAACAGGCCCGCACCGATCTGGCCAGGACCACCATTACTGCACCCTATGACGGCCTGATCAGCGCCAAGAACACGGATATAGGCCAGTTTGTGACAACCGGCGCCTCGATTGCCCAGACCTTTGCCGTGGATTATGCCGAGGTCAGACTGCCCATTCCTGAAAGCAAGATTGCCTTCCTCGACCTGCCGGCAGCAACCGCAAACCGGACAACAGCACAGGCTCCTGCAGTGGACCTGGTTACCCGTCTTGGAAACCAGGACTATCACTGGACCGGTCACCTTACCCGTACGGAAGGCGTTCTGGATACCCGTACCCGGGTGCTTTTCAGCGTGGTCCAGGTGGAAGATCCCTACAATCTGTACAACGATGCTGGCTGGAACGCTGAGCCACTGCGCATCGGCACATATGTCAATGCCCATATACGCGGTCGCCTGCTGGAAGATGTGGTAGTGCTGCCCCGATACACCCTGCAGGCCAATAACATGATATGGACGGCGGATACCGAGGGCCGGCTGCGCCCCAAAACCGTGGAGGTCCTGACCATCAACGGGGATGATGTCTATGTTTCCGGCGGGCTGGACAATGGCGACCGGGTGGTTCTCACCCGCCTGGAAAACCCCCTTAATGGCATGATCGTCAAGGTCAATGACACCCAGGGTGTTGTCAATGCCGCCCCTGCAAGTGGTTCGTCCCGATAATACGGCGTTAACCTGGAATTTCGCACATGGACAAGATGAAAGAAGAACGCGGCCTGATTTCCTGGTTCGCCCACAATCATGTTGCTGCCAATCTGATGATGATAATCATCATCATGGCTGGCCTTTATTCCGTGGCCACCATCACCAAAAAGGCCATGCCCGACTTTGACCTGCCCATCATCCAGGTGTCAATGGCCTATCCCGGTGCCACACCGGCAGACGTGGAAAAAGGCATCGTCATCCTGATTGAGGAAGCCGTTGAAGACGTCGATGGCATTACCATGATCCGTTCCGTGGCCAACGAGGGCGTCGGTAACGTCAGCCTGGAAGTGGATGAGTCCTACGACATCAATGAAGTGCTCAATGATGTCAAAACCCGGGTTGATGGCATTATCAACTTTCCGGTCGACGCTGAGCCTGCCTCGGTTTCACGTACCATTATTCGTAACGATGCCCTGCGCATCGAAATCCACGGGGACATTGATCCCATCAGCCAGAAAGAACTGGCACAGCAGGTGCGCGACGAACTGCTGGAGCTTGATGATGTTACGGCTGTACGCCTGGCCGGCGACCGGCCTTACGAAATCAGCATCGAGGTATCCGAAAACACCTTGCTCAAGTATGGCCTGAATCTGGACCAGATTGCCCAGCGCATCCGGGCCTCTTCCCTTGACCTGCCGGCCGGTTCCATCGACACCGAGGGTGGGGAAATTCTCGTCAGAACCCAGGCCCTGGCCTATAACTACCTGGATTTTGACAAGATCGTCCTGCTCACGACCACTGACGGGACCATACTGACACTGGGCGACATTGCCACGATCATTGACGGCTTCGAAGACACTGAATCCTATGCCCGTTTTGATGGCAACCCTTCAATCAGCCTGACCGTACAGACCACCAGCAACCAGAACATGCTGCAGGTGACTGCCGCTGTCAGGGAGTTTGTCGAGGAAAGGCAAAAGACCCTCCCTGACGGCATCGAAATGGATATCTGGGCAGATACCTCTTACTACCTGCAGGACAGGCTGGACCTGATGACCGAGAACCTGCTGATGGGCGCCCTGCTGGTGTTGGTTATCCTGAGCCTGTTCCTGGAAATCAAACTGGCTTTCTGGGTGATCGTGGGCATTCCCATTTCATTCCTTGGCGCCTTCGCCCTCATGCCGGCAGTAGGGTTGGACCTGAACATGCTCAGCCTGTTCGGCTTCATCATGGTGCTGGGCATCGTCGTCGATGATGCCATCATCATCGGTGAAAGTGCCCACCACAGCATGTCCAAATATGGGCACAGCATCGGCAGTATTGTCCATGGTGCCCAGCGCGTAGCCCTGCCCGCCACGTTCGGTGTATTGACCACCATTGTCGCCTTTATGCCCCTGTTGATGATCAGCGGTTTTGCCGCCGGCTTTACCGAGGCCATTGGCTTCGTGGTAATCCTGTGCCTGGTTTTCTCACTGATCGAATCCAAGCTGATCCTGCCATCACACCTGGTCCATTTTGGCAAACCCAACCAGAACAGCTGGATCAACCGGATTCCAACACGCTGCAATGCCGCACTGGACAGTTTTGTTAAAAACACCTATGTCCCCATGGTCAGAAAGTGCATCAATAATCGCTACATCACCCTGTCGGCCTTTGTCGGCTCACTGATCATGGCCGGAGGCCTGATGGCCGGGGGAATCGTGCGGGTTGTGTTCCTGGCGGAGATACCCAGCGACTTCATCCAGGCCCGAGTGACCATGGTCGAAGGCAGCCCTGAGACGCAGACCCGTGCCATCATGCGCAAGCTCGAACAGGCGGCCCTGTCTCTTAATGGCCAGTTTGAGTTCGAGGACTCTGAAACCGGTGAAATTTCCACCGAGATTGTCGATCACGTCATTATCGTCGGCAGCGGGGTATCCTCCGGCACAGCCGCCATAGAACTGGACAAGGATGTGGCCAACCAGATCGATGCCGACATCATCAATGAATACCTGCTCAATTACGTGGGCAACATGCCTGGGCTGAAATCACTGACGTTTTCTGCGGGTCAGGTCTTTGGTGGCAATCCTATCTCTTATCAACTGGTAAGCGACAATCCTGCCGAACTCACTGCTGCCGCCGGTGAACTGGAAGCCAAATTGCGTACCTATAATGGCCTGATCAACATCAGGAACGAGGCCGTGAACAACAAGGACGAGTTGCGACTGCAGCTCAAACCCCAGGCCGAGATCATGGGCTTCACCCTGAGCGACCTGTCCACCCAGGTGCGCTATGCCTTCTACGGGTCCCAGGCCCAGCGACTGCAGCGTGGCGATGACGAGGTACGGGTCATGGTGCGTTATCCCGAGGATGAACGTATTTCCATCGGTGACCTTGAAGACATGTATATCCGGAGCAGCCAGGGTGACGTCGTGCCGTTCTCCTCCATTGCCAATTTCAGCATGCAGCCTGGTTATGCCCAGATCAACCGGGTGGAAAGCGAACGCTCTGTGGCGGTGAATGCCGATATCATCGAATCCCTGGTCGAACCCGGTGTGGTGAACAACGACATCAAGAACAATTTCTTCCCGGAACTCAAAAGCCGCTATCCGTCAGTGGACTACCGGGAGGACGGTGGCACCGCCGAGCAAGCCAGCATCATTCAGGATATGGTTCGCGGCATGATTTTTGCCATTTTCGGTATCTATGCCCTGCTTGCCATTCCGCTGCGCTCCTATCTGCAACCACTGATGATCATGGGTGTCATTCCTTTTGGCATTGTGGGAGCCATCGTCGGCCATCTGATGGTGGGCATCCCGGTGAATTTCATGTCCTTCCTGGGCATCATCGCCCTGTCCGGCGTGGTGGTGAATGACTCCATCATTCTGGTGAATTTCGTCAACAAGGCCACCGAGGAAGGCAAACCGGTTATCAAGGCTGTCGTCAATGGCGGTGCCAGACGTTTCAGGGCCATCCTGCTGACCTCCCTGACCACGTTCTTCGGCCTGCTGCCGATTCTGCTGGAAAGCAGTATGCAGGCGCAGTTCCTGATACCGATGGCCACATCACTGGCCTTTGGTATCGTGTTTGCGACGGTGATCACCCTGCTGTTGATACCCTGTTTGTATGTCGTTCTTGAGGATATGAAGGGCAGTGCAAAAAACAGGGATGAAACTGCCGTGATTACAGGTCATACCGCGCAGTAGAGGAAAAGAAAATACCCGGTTGACCCGGGTTAAACATTGACCAGTACCGGAGATATTCGGGAAAAATTCTGATTGCTATATTTTGTTGATTTCTTTAAGATTTAAGATTGTAAAAACAGAATATCGGGATTCTCCAAAGCAACCCTGATTTTTTCTGTATATCACTGATTTATATGGATTTAAAGGAGAAACCTCATGCGTTTCCATAGAGCCGCTCACCATTTAACAACCATACTGGCCGCTTTTTTCCTGCTGTTTTCTGCAGAATTATTCGCACAGGACAGTGCGATTGACACAACAGGACTTTCCGGAGAGGAACTGACCGCAGCTGAGGCCATTAACACAGCTCTTGCTGCCAATGGTGGTGATATGGCTGCTGCTGTAGCTACAGTAATCGCCAATAATCCCGGCAATACTGCTGTGGCGAGTGCTGCTGTATCTGTGGCTGTTAGAAGCGCCCCTGCTCAGACAGCAGCTATTACTTCTTCAGCTGTAACAGCAGCCACAAATTCAGGAAGTGATGCAAGCGCGGTAGCAAGTGCTGCAGTAACAGCTGCG
Organism: uncultured Enterobacteriaceae bacterium; assembly: GCA_964490145.1. GTDB lineage: Bacteria > Pseudomonadota > Gammaproteobacteria > Pseudomonadales > Pseudohongiellaceae > Eutrophocola. The sequence continues at coordinate 727 of CAZBBS010000070.1, read as the reverse complement.
CCAACTCCTGCGGCAGCAGCAGCCGCTACCACAGCAGCGATTAACTCTAATGCAGCAGTTCAGACATCCGTCGCAACTGCAGCCGGAGCTCGAAATGATTCAGGCCAGGTTACAGCAGCATTAACCCAGGCAGCTTCAAATCTTGCAACTGCAGCAGCTCCTGCTCCTCGGGCAGCCCCTGCCGCAACTACAGCTACAGGCTCTGGTGGCGCACTGGTGGCATTTACTGAAAATGGTCAGGCCCAGACTGTTACAGTAACCAATCCTACAAGTCTGGCGACAGCTTTAACCCAAGTTGTAAACAGCATAGCGACGCAGCCAGGCGGCCAAGGCCTTGTCAACGCTGATGCTGTTAATGATGTGATTTTATCTGTCAGTGCCAATGGCTGATTTACCATATTGAAAATTATAAAAAAGCCCGCAACTGCGGGCTTTTTTGTTTATATAAATTTGTTTATATCTGAATATATTCAGTGTGCCTCTCTCTTTCATTCAATTAAGCCACCTGTACAACAAACTCCAAATCACCCCTGCTTGCAAAAAGAAGGTGCTTTTTGTACTACCAAATCCATTGGAAGTCTGGAACATATTTCCTGCTCTGCATTTACCAGTTTTACATAATATGAAAGCTTGCGAGTATCTCCCATTTGAGTAATAGCCTTGGCAAGAAAATCCAGCGTTTCTTCAAGCAGCTCTTTATCAGTTGCCAGATAACTCCAGATTATGG
>CAZBBS010000069.1:0-14091 GCA_964490145.1 uncultured Enterobacteriaceae bacterium | reverse complement strand
GTAGTTGTAAGCTGGATTGGCATTATCACAGCATTCACACAGGAGATACAGTATGCCCACGACCAAACCCCATATCGTCGAAGTGCTGGAAAAGGATTTTCACCTTGTCCATAGCAAGATAATCAAGGCCAAGGACCATTATCTCGCCACTCATCAAAAGGAAGTGAAACAAGCCAAAAAAACTGTTGCTGCCGCACAGAAAAAACTCGACCGCGCCAGAAGCCAGGTCGTGAAAGCTGCCGCTGCAGCAAAAAAATCGGGTTCCAATGCTGCCCATAACCAGCTGAAGAAAGCCCGGGCCGCGGCCTCCCTGATGGCAAACTCCGTGGGTGAAGCCCGTAACATCATGCGGGACAAGGAAGCCAACCTGCGAGCTGCCAAACCCTTTGAACGCAAACTGGCTGCCCGGGCCAAAGCCCTGCTGGCGTTTGAGAAGGCCTGGGCAAAAAAAATGAAGGATGAAGAATCTGCCAGAAAAAAACGTGTCGCGCAGAGTCGCAAGAAAGCGCCTGCCAGCAAAAAAGCGGCGAGTTAAGGAACTCTAGAGTATCAGGCTCTGCAGGTCGGCTGATATATCCCGGACTTCCTCGCTGCACACACTGTGCTGCATGGGGTAGCTTTTATAGTCCGGGTTGTAGCCGAGTTTTTTGAGGAATTTTATGGTGTTCTCCGCCATCCATTCCGGCAGCATGGGATCCAGTGTGCCGTGGTAGATCTTGATCGGAAGGCTGGCATTGGCTGGATGCGGCGTCACCGCTTCAGCGGTGGGGAAGAAAGTGGAGAGCCCCAGGATGCCCGCCAGGGGTTTATCGTAAGTGAGGCCCGCCTGCAGGCAAACAGCACCACCCTGTGAGAAACCGACCAGGACAATCTGTTCGCTGGCAACGCCCCGCTCGATTTCCCGATCAATCAGTTTATGGACCATGGCTGCCGATGCCAGCAACTGGCCGGTATCCACAAAACGCTCGCCGTGCTGAAGGATGTCAAACCAGGCCCGCATCATGATGCCACCGTTGATGGTGATCGATTTCGCTGGCGCATGAGGCAGCACGAATCGTACCCCCTTGTCAGAAGGCAGCCCCAGTTCCGGGACGACAGGTTCAAAGTCATGGCCATCCGCGCCCAATCCATGCAGCCAGATGACGGCAGCGGTAACATCAGGAGCGGTTTCGATTTCTACAGCGGGTAACATTTCCATTCGTGCATTGTATGCCGCATACTCGTTTTTCTCAAAATACCACAGACATTTTTACAGGACCACGACATGGCAGATATGGCTTTCCCCTCCCGCTGGCCGGCCACGATCCCGGATATCATTCAGTTGTATTCCATGGCCACACCCAATGGGCAGAAAGTCGCCATAGCTCTCGAGGAAATGGGCCTGGGCTATGAACCCCATCTGATTAACATCATTCAGAACGATCAGCAGGACCCGGAGTTTCTCGCCTTCTCCCCTAACGGCAAGATTCCCGCCATTATTGACCCCGATGGGCCGGAAGGTAAAACCGTTGGCCTGTGTGAAAGCGGGGCCATTCTGATCTACCTGGCCGACAAGTCAGGGCAATTATTGCCCCAGAATTACCTCAGTCGGATGGAGCATATCCAGTGGCTGATGTTCCAGATGGGTCACATTGGTCCCTTCATGGGCCAGTTTGGCCATTTCTTCAAATTCATGCGGGACAAGCTCAAGGATGACTATCCGCTGGAACGCTACGCCAATGAAACCCGCCGCCTTCTGAGCGTGCTGGACAAGCGCCTGGAAGGCCGCCAGTACATTGTCGATGACTACAGCATCGTGGATATCGCCGTCGCCCCATGGGTCAACTGCTGTGCAGAATTTTATGAAGCCCGCGAATACCTGGGCATGGAGAATTTCAGAAACGTGGAAAGCTGGCGCCTGCGGGTTAGTGAACGCCCCGCCTATCAGACAGGAAAGGATGTCTGCAGCCTGTAATCAACCCTGGCAGAGCAGGAAGCCGATCTGGGCACGGGAATAGACGCTTACCACGGTAAAAATACCTGCTGTGCCGAAAAGCAGGAAATACAGCGCAAACCAGGGCTGGGCTGAACCAAACCAGAGATAACAGCAATACGCTCCCAAAGGGATGCCGGAAATAAAACTGAAGGTTCCCATCACCAGTTTGATTTTTGACATCGACTTCTGGGTCGGCATGATCCAGTTGGTGCAACTGGCACACTGATATTTTTTGAGTTCAGAGGCAAAGACCAGGCTGGTTGGCAGCGGTTTCTGACATACCGGACATTTCAATCTGCTTTTCACTACATCCCTGCCCGTTATCAGTCTGTTGATTCTGTCTGGCCAGATGTGCCTGGTGATTCTGAAACCTCACCTTCCAGGTATAACCACACCCCCTGGTGACGATGAAAGGCAGACACTTCCTGGTGAATAATTTCAGGGCCATCATCTACCCGATAGATTGCCTTGAATTCCACCCTGGCCAGATCCCCCTTTTGTTTTGCATCCAGAATTTCCAGACCCAGCCAGGTGTGTCCTTCTGCAATCAGGTCAGCAAGCCGAATGTTACTGGCTGTTGCCGGATGCCAGGTACGCACCAGATATTCCCGCCCTTTTTCATCACCAATGGCATAGGCAGCATAACGTGAACGCATTAATTGCTTGGCGGTTTTGGGTTTGGCCTGATAGGTCAAAAATGGCTGGCAGCATTTACCAAAGACGCGGCCGCTGCCGCAGATGCATGGATCATTGGGTTTCATGAAAGCGATTGTATGCATTGGACCGAACGGTCACAAGAGGCAGGAGGTCTCCTGTCTCCATCCAGGCGCGTAGCGCTATTGGTAGTTCTTGCCGATGGACATCCCGCAGATGCGTGACAGATAGGTGTAAGGCAAACCCGTTTCCTCATGCCAGGTATTGAAGGCTTCCTGGCATAATTTGAGATCCTTTTTACTTGAAGGCTGATCCTTGATTTCAACACCGGAGGCTTTAAGACGCCCAACCACATCCTGGCTCAACACAAAGCCGTCCTTGCCCATAAAGCGAATGAAATACATGCCGGTATTCCCCCCCAGTCTCGCGGCATTTTTTTTCAGGTAGTCCATCAACCCTGCCTGGTCACTTGTGGGCCAATTGGAAAAATGTTTCCCAAAGGAGCCATACTTTTCAGCTTCTTCCAGAAGGAAATGCGCGTTATCCAGAACCGATTTGATCTTGATCCAGTTGCGGACGATACGGGTATCATCCGTGTATGCCTCCCATTTCTCGGGGGACATATGCGCCAGTCCCAGCGGATTGAAACCATGAAAGGCTTCCTCAAATCCCGGCCACTTGTTGCGAATAACCTGCCAGTTGAATCCTGCATTGAAAATGCACTGGGTCATCATGGACAGATACCGGTCATCCTTGATTGCTGCCAGCTGCCGGGTGGTTTTGATGGTGTGCGATGCCAGCAGCTCATCAAGGGCTTTCTTGCCGCCCTTGCGCTCTTCTGCCAGGGAGCGAATTTCATGGAATGACGTGAGGGGCACTGTCGATTACCTGTTTTCCGGGGATTCAGGTTTCAGTCTAATTGAAGTTTGGGGAAATGCCAGCCTGGGAGGCAGGAGGCAGGAGGCAGGAGGCAGGAGGCAGGAGGCAGGAGGCAGGAGGCAGGGACGATGATCGTTTTTCCGGGATAACCGTCAAGTCTTTTTATCTACCTGTAGTAAAAATAAATTCCAGAAAACCAAAGCCCTCCAGAAACAACCCTGTCTCCATCCAGGCGCCTAGAACAACTTCTGGTTCACGAAACTGGCCACATCCCTGACCTGCTCCGGTGACAGAATGGCCTCGAAGGCAGGCATCCGGTTATTTTGTCCCCGGGTCACCGCATTCACAATTCCCTGCAGGTCACTGGCGATCGTGTTCAGGGCAACACCTTCATGGCCGGCAGCGCCAAGACCGGTATCACCATGACAGGTGGTGCAAATCTGCCGGTAAGTGGTTTCACCTGCGGCAAGATCAGCCTCGCCAGGCGCAATCTCTACATCCATCATGGCGGTCAGCGGCGATGCATTGTCCCGCTGGCTGACCGGGTCCATGGTGCCGTTCAGGGAGAACAGCCACACGCTGTCACCATGGGCGCCGGATGAATACACCGTGCCCGCTGACATTACCGCAATGTACTGGGTGCCTTCATGCATGAAGGTCGTGGCTGGCGCATTCACACCGGCATCAGTACCGAAGGCCCACAGGATACTGCCATCGTTTTTATCCATGGCTGTAAGTCGACCATCACTGCGTCCGGCAATGATAAGGCCGCCAGCCGTATTGATGGAGCCACTCATGCAGCCTTCCGTCCACTGCCGCTGCCAGTTCAGGCGATTGGTGGTCAGATCCAGGGAGGAGAAGATACCCCGGCGGGCTATGGAGATACGGGACAACGGCCCGTTGCCCATCCACATCCGGTCATGCTCGGGTTCGCCATCGAAATCATCCTCACCATCGCTGGTGGAGTAACCGGTATTGTCGATGCCGCAGATGAACATGGTATTTGTAGCAGGGTCATAGGAGCTCGGTGGCCAGTTCACCGCCATCTGGGGTTTGTAGATCACCAGCTCTGTCCAGAACGGTGTAAAGATTCGACCCTTGTTAACCAGGGCCACTTCTTCCGGCGCAATGTCGATTTCCTGGGGAACAACAGCATCACCGATGGGATAGGGCTGGGTGGGCGAGGTTTTCTGGCGAGGCTCCTGAGGAACAGCCTTTTCCTCAATACCAATCAGCGGTTCACCGGTAATGCGGTCAAGAATATACACCCAGCCGGTCTTGGAGACTTCGGCAATTCCCTTGCGCATGACGCCGTTGTATTCGGCATCGAACAGAATGGTCGGGTTTGGTGAGTCATAATCCCAGATATCGTGATGTACCTGCTGGAAGTGCCAGCGATACTCACCGGTATATACATCCAGTCCCAGCATGGAGACCGTGAACAGGTTGTCCCCTGCCCTGGCGGCGCCATTGAAATCCGGTGCGGCATTGCCGGTGGAAAAATACACCATGCCCAGTTCCGGATCGATGGTTGGCGTCTGCCACACCGGCGCGCCACCGAACTGCCAGATGTCACTGTCCTGGGGCCAGGTCTCATGCCCAAATTCGCCCGGCCCCGGAATGGTATAGAAGGTCCAGATCAGCTCGCCGGTTCTGGCATTGAAGGCTTTAACCCGACCACGAATACCCATCTCGCCACCGGCAAAACCGGTGATGATCATGTTGTCGAAATACAGGGGTGCACTGGTCATGGCGTAACCCTTCAGCGGATCCTCCGCCTGGGTTTCCCATACCACTTCCCCGCTAACCTGATCCAGGGCGATCAGTTTCGCATCCAGGCGGCTCAGGTAAATCTTGCCATCGCCCATGCCCAGCCCACGGCTGACCCAACCACAACACACATTGACCCTGTCCGGATTAAGGTTGGCTGTGTACTTCCACAGAATCTCTCCGCTATCCACGTCCAGGGCAAACACATCATTCTCACCGGTGACGGTATACAGCACCCCTTCATAAAACAGGATCTGGGCCTGACCACTATGGTTTGGCCCCATGCCCGACGCCAGATGGGTGCGCCAGTTGGCTTTCACCTGGTCGATATTATCCTTGTTGATCTGATCCAGCGGTGAATAGCGCCAGTTGTAGACGTTGCCACCATTGGTGATCCAGGCCTGGGCCGGCGCCTGCGCGAGGTCCTCACCGAGAAATTCCGGTGATGGCGTCACCTGGGCAAAAGCCGGAACGACGGCCAACAGCGTCGCAATCAGGGTGAGCGAACGAAAACGATTCAACATAACGGACGGATCTCTTTTGGGTTCTGGAATGCGGCAGCGGGATTATTACACAAAACCTGGCGAGGGAGGCAGGAGGCAGGAGGCAGGAGGCAGGAGGCAGGAGGCAGGAGGCAGGAGGCAGGGACGATGATCGTTTTTCAGTGATAACCGTCAAACTTTTTTATCCACCTGAAGTAGAAATAATAGCCGGAAAACCAAAACCTTCCAGAATCAACCCTGTCTCTTGTCTCCTGCCTCCTGTCTCCCGTGCGTAGCACGGCAGTGGGGCTTAGTTAGCGGCTTGTGAAATGAGTTGTTCGAGTAGTGCCGCAGTCTCCGGAAACTGCGTCCCACCATCACCACGGCCGAAGCGCCCGGCGCGGCCCATGGCGGCATCAATGACAGTATTGCCCTGGTTATCTTTTACCTGAAGGTCAGCGCCGTGATCAGCCAGTAGTTGCACCACCGAATTCCAGCCATTGGTGGCGGCTCCGAAAATCGCTGTCTGTCCCACATCAGTTCTGGCATCCACATCGGCACCCGCTTCCAGCAGGACACGGGTGGCTTCATAAGCCTGTTTTTCATTGCGGAAGCGGCCGCGGGTGTCAATCGCACTGGCCCGATAGCCAGCTGCAACAATCAGGGGAGATACCTGGTTTTCCTGTGGCAGATCGATAAGAGCACCGTGCTGAAGCAGCAACCGGATGGCTGCCACATCGCCCCCTCGTGCCGCCCGAAACAGTGCCGTGGCTCCGGTTCGCAATAAACCATCCGCCCCGCGGTCCGGACCCAACGCCCGGTAAGGGGGAAACAGTTTGAGTTGGAGGTTCGGGTTGGCTCCCTTGTCCAGCAACATGGATACGATGTCTTCGGAAGTGGTCAGGTCACCCGAAAGACGATCAGCACGACCACCATGAGGCAGCGTGTTGTAATCCACTGCGGCATAAAGAGGAGAACGACCGTAAATATCCCACTTGTCCAGCCAGGCACCGGCCTCAATCAGCAGTTTTGCTGAATCCCAGTTGGCATTGAGCGTGGCCATCAGTAATGGCGTTACGGCATCCGGGTCGGCCTTGTTAATGTCTGCGCCACCTTCAATGAGCAATCGTACGCATTCAGAACAGCCTTCTCGCGCCGCGTATAACAGGGGTGTTAATCCCCCCGGCGGCAGAACTTTCATTCTGGGTTCAGCGGTAACCTGGCGTTCCCAGTTATTCGGGGTGGATTGGGCGTCAGGGTCGGCACCGTGTTCCAGCAGCAGTGCAACCATTGCCGGCTGTTTCTGGGCGGCCGCCCACATCAAGGCTGTTTGTCCCCGCCACTGTTCAACCACATTGACGTCGGCACCGGCATTTATCAGCGCTTCGGCAGCTTGAGTATTGGCGGTTCGCGCCACAATCATCAAAGCCGTCTGCCCATCGGCACCAGCTTCGTTGGCATCGGCACCGGCATCCAGCAGGCGTTTGATCACTCCCGCATTGCCGATAATAGCCGCCTGGGATAACGGAGATGCGCCATACTCGTTGCGGATATTGACCTGGGCACCCCGGCGCAGCAGCTGCCGGACAAGGTTCTCATCATCGTAATACACGGCCCAGTGCAGCAGGGAAGTGCCATCCGGCTGCGCCTGATTGACATCAGTCCTGCGGGAAATCAGTTCACCAGCCTCAACCGTATCGCCATTGCTGGCCAGCTCCAGAATCCGGCCATCAGCATCCTGCGCCTGTACCCACATCGGAGACAACAGGCAGGATGCCAGTACCGCCCTGCCAAGTGCCTGCCTGATAATTTGTGTTTTCATTTTTTTCCCTTAACGGATGCCTACGGGATACACCAGGTTGGCGTTCCCGTATTTGTTCACCCCGGCACGCGGCCTGATATCTGTGCCTTATATATTTTCAAAACGTCCGGTGCTGTCACCCAGAGACTCTTCATGCACGCCAATCCGGTCAAGTACACTGAGCATCAGGTTGGATACCGGTGTACGCCTTTCCGCGGCAATATGCTGGCCACCGCGAATACCTCCGCCCTTGCCAACAATCACGGCAGGCAGTGGGAAATGATCATGGGCATTACTGTTACTCATGTTACTGCCGTACAACATGATCGAGTTATCCAGCATCGAACCATTATCACCATCGGGCATCTCTGCCAGTCTGTCGACAAAGCGGGCAAACACCCTGCTGTGGTATTCCTGGATACGCAGCAGACGGCCAATCTTGTTCGCATCGTTCTGGTGATGGGACAGGGGATGGAAGGCATCGGAAACGCCGATATGGTTATAGGTCTGGTTGCTGACTTCAGCCGCCATCATCATGCTGGCGATACGGGTAATGTTGCCCTGGTAGGCCAGCAGGATAAGGTCCATCTGCAGATTGATGTGATCATCAAATGAACCCGGAATACCCTGTGGAGCATCAGGAAGATCCATGTGGGACAGATCGTGTTCGGCGGTTTTCTGCACCCGGCGTTCGATCTCGCGAACGGTTTCCAGATAATCACCCAGCACAGCCCGGTCTGCAGCACCAAGCCTGCGGGCCAGCTGGTTGGATTCTTCCAGCATCAGATCAAGGATACTGCTGGTTTGTACAGCAAGACGTTCACGCTCAGCGGCATTGTCACCAACGCCAAACAGGGTCTGGAACAGTTTGCGTGGATTGTTCTCCATCGGAAGGGGTGTTGTCGGCGTCCGGAATGAAATGGTGCCGGCATAACTGCAGCCATAGGCCCGGTCGCAGGCGCCAGCCGCACCACTGGTTTCAGTGGCAACTTCTATGGATGGCAAAGGTGTGTCCTGGCCGATATGCTGGGCAGCTATCTGGTCAATAGTGGTGCCACCAAAGGGTTCATGGCTCACCCTGGGCGCTTCGCCGGTCAGCCAGGTGCCCGGTGTAATGGCATGCACCGGGCCATAGGCCCGCTTGTTTTCAAGATTGGAGACGATGGTCAGGTACTGCTTGTGCTGCTGTAGCGGCTGCAAAATGGATTTGAGTTCAAACTCGCTGCCCACGGCATCAGGCGTCCAATTGTCCATGACTGCCCCGTGAGGGAAATAAAAGAAGCCCATTCGTGGCGCCGTACTCGCTGCCGTCTGCGCGATAGCAGTACTGGCCGGAATCATGGCATCCAGCAACGGCAAGGAGACACTGGCTGCCGCACTTTTCAAAAAGGTCCTTCTCGGTAAATGTTTCTTGGTAATAAACATTGTTCTCTCCTGTAGCAATTAGCCTTTTTATATTTTTTCTTTCTCGGCCGTTATAAACGTCCTATTTCCATAGTCTCAGCAGGGACCATGACCTTCCTGAACTGGTCACTGCTGATGATTCCTTTCACAATAGTAGAAACGCGGTAATTGTCGCGGGCAGCATTCCTGACGATACGCCTGACAGTCGGCATATCTGAATGTTCTACGGACCGGCCCAGCGAATAGGTCATCAGTTTTTCTGTAAATGTCTGCACAAACTGATCAGGCCTGGCGACCAATGAACGACGCAAGTCATTGATTCCATTCAGGGGTGTACCATCGGCCAGCTGCCCACTGGCGTCAATAGGAATATTTCCCGCATCACTGTCACGGTCCCGCCACTGGCCCACGGCGTTGAAGTTTTCCAGGGCCAGGCCCAGGGGATCCATCACATCGTGACAGCCAGAGCAGGCCGGATTGTCCCTGTGAACCTTCAGCCGCTCACGGACTGTCTGGGACACGGCCGCCCCTTCCGGCGTTTCGGGAAAGGCTTCAACATTCGGCGGTGGTGTGGCGGGCGGTACACCCTGGAAATTTTCCATAATATAGGCACCACGAATCACCGGTGTTGTCCTGTTGGCATAGGACGTGACCATGAGTACCCCACCCGTGCCCAGCAGGCCATAGCGTTCTTCATCCCCGAGTGTCACGCGGCGGAAATGATCACCCTTGATATCAGTGATGCCGTAATGCATCGCCAGATCTTCGTTCAGATAGGTGTAATCCGCTGTAATCAGATCCAGCACACTGCTGTCCTGACGGAAAACGCTGCCGGCAAACAGACGGATTTCTTCACGGAAAGCATCCAGCAAACCAGGTTTATAAGCCGGGTAAATTTCAGGATCAGGATCAACCTTTTCCAGATCCCGCAAACGCAGCCACTGGAAAATAAAGTTTTCCACCAGGGCCTGTGATCTTGGATCTTCAAGCATGCGATCGATCTGAGCTGACAGGACTTTTTCGTTGCCAAGCTCACCCCGCCCGGCCAGATCAATCAGCTCTTCATCCGGTGTGGAACTCCACAGGAAAAAGGACAATCTGGAGGCCAGCTCCAGATCACTCAGAGCCACTACCGAACCCGGCTTGGCATCTTCCGGGGGAATTTCAGCGCGAAACAGGAATTTGGGACTGGCAAAGATCGCCATCATGCCGTTCTTGATGCCTTCATCAAAACCGCCCAGCTCGCGGCCTGCGGCAAAAAACCGCATGGGAGCTGTCAGATCATCGTCTGTAAGAGGACGGCGAAAGGCCTGCTTGGCCAGGTTGGCAAATATCTGGCGAGCACAGGATAACTCTTCGCTCACAGCCGCAGGCTCACACACCATGACCTTGCGACGGCTCGGCGTATCAATAATACCGGTGCTGGACAGTGGGCCGTTGATTTCGAGGCCTCTCGCACGGGCAATCCTGTCCATACCGCGGTTGCCACCGAGGGTATAGAGAAACTCGTCGGTCTCGGCAAAGCTGCGCGCCTTGAAGGCCACGCCGATTTTGTGTGGACCGGAAGTGAGTGGCACCCGAATATCGCTGAAGCGCCCGTTGATTTCGGCAACGGCAGGCGCCTGGATCTGATCAAGCATCCGCAAGTCTTCACCACCACCGATGTCACGTTCAAAAATCTTTTCGCCATCCACGGTAACGATAACCGTGTGGTTGTACTCCATGCCCAGGGTGTAGCCGGCTCCCGCCATGCCACGAATGCTGATGGCGTATTCCCCATCCACCGGGAAATTGTGTTCCACCAGTACACCCCCACGCGTGCCCATGGGCAGGCCATGAATGTGATTACCCTGGTGTGAACTATCCATGGGGTAAACCACACTTTCACTTCTGGGTGCCGGACTGCCAACCGCCTTTTCGCTGACCTGGCGGGCTGCTGCTATGTACTGGTCGAGAAAAGAGGGGGAAATTTTCAGGACGCTGGCAATGTTGTCGAACCCGTCACTGTTATCATCCTTGGGCAGGGCGAGTTCAGTGTCGAGCTCAACACCAGTGAGCTGGTATATGACATTAACGTATTCGGTACGGTTGAGTCGATGCAGGCCTACACGATCAGGTTCAGGATGCTCCTGACCATGACTGTCCAGTACCCTTTCGATACTGGCAATCAGATCCCAGCGCGCCTTGTCGGTAGGCTGGTCCTGGCTCGGCGGGGGCATCACACTGTTGCGCACCTTGCGCAGCACCATCTCAAAGATTTTGCCTTCAGCGGCAACATCCTCAGGACCAAAAAAGGACAGGTCGACACCACCGGCAAAGTCCTCAAAGTTATGGCAACCGGTACAGTAGGTTTCCACCGTGCTCCAGTTTTCCGCCAGTTCGGCCAGGGCCGCCTGGTAATCGCCGCTTTCGGCAGCCTGGGCCACAGGAATAGCAATAATTAAAGGAAAGAGGACTCCCTTCAATGTGCTGGCACCAATGGATCGTGCGACCTGTCGGACGCCTCTGCTGATAACCTTGTTTTTAAATGTCGCTTTAGTCATCTCTGAGAATTGCTGTTTCAAATACGGTTTAAAAAAATGTCTGCCGGAATCCGCTGCATCACTAGATGATCCCGGATACGGCACGGCCGGGAATGTGATACCAGGTACCACGATATAACAGGGTCAGGAATAATTCGGGGTCACCGTAACGCTCCACATAGTCTTCCATGGGATTGGATGCCAGAAACTGATCCAGGCTTCTTCCTGTACGGAAGGCATTGGCGACCACCTCATAGGCATGATCGAGCATGCCCTTATAAGTCTCCAGCATTACGCGGTTTACAGGTTCACCTTCAGCCGGCACGACAACAGTCTTGTCATTAGACATCCCGAGCAACCCTGCCGCGCATTTCTGTGCGCCGGCAATCCAGCCGCCTGTCACATAGTCCAGCTGCGGCAAACTTTCCGTGGCCACCATATCTCCTACGGCCAGAATGTTGGCGTCCTTGAAATGGACATAGATATCGCCATCTGTGTGGCACTGGCTGATAAAACCGTATTCAACGGTTTCCCCGTCATGGATCAGTGAGTCAGTGGTATATAGGGTCGAATTGGCCCGGGCAGATGGTGGTACGGGATGGTGATGGGTGTTTTCCCAGGGCACCGAAAAATCGTTGCTCTGCCACAGACGGGTATTTTCATGGGCAATGATAGCGGTTCCGGAATCACCCAGAAGGTAATTCAGGCCGCAATGTTCGGGACGCCAGTTTGTGTTGAACAGCGTGCTTACCGGTTTGTCACCTGACAGGCGATTGATGGCATTGAGCAACGCTTCACCATGCACCGGCAGGCCGCCATCGACAACCAGCACGCTATTGCGGCCAACATGCACAACAACGTTAGTGCCGGCACCCTGGAGCAGATAAATATTCTGACCAAGTGCTCTGGACTGGATACTGTCTTGTGCAAGGGACGGCGACGGGCACAACAGTGTTGTCATTGTTCCTGCAGCTACACACTCGAGAAGTTTTCGTCGGGAGACGATCGATGCTGGACTTGGTAAAACTTTTTTCATACTGCTGTATTCACCTAGGCGGTAAGCGAAGTAATTCCTTACAAAAAAATTTTTGAAAAATAATCCAGAAACTCTTGAGAAAATTTTCCAAAAACTTTTCTAACTCTCGCTTTTTTCAGACGAAAGGGGAGACAGCATAAATAGGGAGAATGCCATTTTCAAGCATTATAAAGGGATCATATGCCCCAAATAGGCAACTCTGGGACAGCAGATCAGGAGAATTCTGAATCAATCCAGATTATAAAAATCCGGCACTTGCAGGCCACGTTCCTGCAAATAACGATCATAAATTTCTTCACTGCATGAATACTCCATGATCGGGGTATCCGGTGAATAGCGCAAAATACCGGTGATTCTGACAGGTTCGGTATACAGTTTCGGGTCTGTTAACACCATTTCATTGGTCAGGTATTTCAGTTCTTCGCCATTTTCACCCGTGCGGGTAACCAGATTCCAGCGTTCAACCGTGGTGGCTTCTTCAGAATTTGGCGTTCTGCGCATGTAGGGATATTCCCTGAGGTAAGTGGTTTCAATCACCAGAGTATCGCCTTCCCAATGACCGACGGAATGTCCCATCCTTGTCGTCAGGATGGGTTCAGGCCGTGGGTAGCCTTCCAGATAGATCTTGCGGTACTGGTAGTAACCTTCCCACAGCATGTTGATGAAACCCTCGGTCTGGACGATCTCGACGGGAAAAGGTGCACCCCAGATGCTGCGGGGAAGTCCGGGCTTGATGCAAAATCCGCCCGGGTCATCAGACACATCAAAATTGGCCACATACTCATCGTACATGGCCTGGGCGGCTTCATTGAAGGGCATACCCACGGTGGCCGGCTCAAGCTTCGGCGCATTGGCATCACGGAAAGACGGAAACCACAGGCCGCTGAAATCAGGCTGTGCCATGCCTAGTGAAGAGGTCATCAACAACGTGAGGGCCAGAATTTTTCTCATGCCGGGTTCCTGTCTTTCAATGCTTTCAGTGGTGGGTGATTAAAACTTTTTACCGTCTGCCATTTCAAATTCCTGGATATAGCCGCCATCTTCTCCATTGCGCATGGGCGCAATGAAAATGGTGATGACATCGCCTTCCTCGAAAGCACCAGGACGCCAGCCACGGCGGTAAACATTGTTGCGGCTGTGCCCTTCAAACTGCACTTCCTTTGTTGTGCCATCATCATTGGCTATTTCCAGAATCAGGTCGATATGGGGATTGGACACATCAACATGGATAACCTTGCCTGTCACGGGCACCATCTGGCTGAAATCAAATTGTGCAGCTGAATGATGGGCCTGACTGCTGATGGAAAAAATACAGGCAAAAACGGCCAGCGCAAGTGACATGATCAGTTTTTCTGAGCTACGCATTACTACTTCTCCCTTAGTGGCTTGTCATGGATCGAACAGGTTATATCAGTCCTGTTAAAAGGTGTCAGGTCTATCTGGACACACCTACTCTGAATCAAGCCACATTTCATAAGTTTGTGATGAATCAACTGGACGCAAATTTAGCATATTTCTTCACAGTTTCCGTATTAATGTTGACAATAAATTTTCCAGCTCGCATATTT
>CAZBBS010000068.1:0-14800 GCA_964490145.1 uncultured Enterobacteriaceae bacterium | reverse complement strand
GCCTGCTCGAAAAAGTGGCTGCAGCGGGCTATGAAGCCAGGTCTCCGGAAATTACTGGGTGGGGTGGGCGCATCGCGGCAGTGAAAGATCCGTTTGGCAACATTCTCAACCTGCTTGATGAACATCAGCCCGTAACGGGTCATTCACAGGGTTGATCAGATCAGTATTGGGTGATCTCAAGGGCATCACCCTCGAGCAAGACACTAACGACAGACTGGCCGCGCAGGATGATTTCCCCCTTGTGGCGGTCAGTGCCGTCACGGCAAAAATCAAAGACATAATGCCGGCTGAAAAAACGTTTCCCTTTGCCGCTGCGTGAGAGTGAAAAGCGGCCGAACATCAGCGTTTCATCCAGTAGCTGGATGTCCCTTTCCGAGCAGTATTTCCTGGCAGCCCTGAGGGCAATGGCATGCAGATCCCGGGTGCGCCACCAGTAAACAATGACCAGGATGATAAGAAAGAAAATGCAGATGTCGGCAAGGGAATACATGGCGCAAGTATAACCTTGCTCCCTGTGATTTCTACCTGGTAGTTTGCCATTGCCTGCGCAGGGCGCATTCCTTGACAGGGTGGATGGGGCACCGCATCATGCGCGCTTTGCACAATTTTCCCTGCCCATGAAACTGCTTTACCTGACTCTTGATGCCCCGTTTGACGCGAATCTGGTTGCCACTGGAAACCAGGTAAGGGCAGCGGGTATCAGCGCCGCGCTGGAAAGGGCAGGTCATGTGGTTAGGCAGTTGTATCCCGCGCCAGAGAACATCAGCGCTGCGGGCTCGGTAAACACCTACCGTACACAGGACGAACTCGCATCCATTATTGCGGATGGCCAGTTCGATGCCCTGCTTGTTGGCTACTGGTCATTACTCGCCCACCTTCCAGAAAGTCCGCTACCGGTCATTCTTGATTTTATAGCCCCCCGAATCCTGGAATTGATGTATCAGAATCCTGCTGAACTCAAACAGCAAAATGATGATCTGGTGAGTCTTTTGCCACGTGCTGATTTTTTTCTGGTGGGCAACCAGCGGCAAGGTGACATTTTACTGCCGCTTCTGATCCAGGCGGGGTTTGATTGCCGTCAGCAACTGCCGCTGGCTCTGGTTCCGATTTCGGTTCGCGATGACGTTTTGGATTCCAGGGTTGCCGAATTTGATGTGGTGCAGCTGGTCAATGCTGGCGTTGACTGGCCATGGCGGGACATGAGCCGCTATCGTGAATGCCTGGAACAGTTGATGAAGGAAAATCCCAGGATCCGGTTTGTCGAAATTTCCGGACAATATCCCGGAGCAGGAGACTCGGGCGACAAGGGAGAAAAGAACGGTGATCTTCTCAGCTACTTGCAAATGCAATCACTGATGCGGCAAAGCCAGATTGGCCTGGAAGTAGGTGAAAGGAATACGGAACGGGAATTCAGTCATTCCTTCAGGGCGATGGAGTATCTAGGTTGTGGATTGCCGGTAATCATAAATGCCTGGATACCACTGGCTGCTGACATACAGGCCTATGATGCCGGTTGGGTCATTGACCAACCGGAACAGCTGCATGACATCATGCATGCCCTGAACGCCGATCCGGCAATCCTTTTCCGTAAACAGCGGGGTGTGAGAAAACTGTTGGCGGACAAGTTGAATTACGATCACAGCTGCATCCCGTTCATTGAGTATCTGAAAGCGCCAGGCAAAGCGGTGAAAGTGCTTGAAAGCGGATCATCGCTCTCCGGCAAAGTGTCTGAAGCACCTGTTCTGAAAGAATTTGTGGACTCTCAGCCTGAACAAAAAGTATCTATATTCAAAGTGATTCTGGGGGCTGTTTTCAAGGCGGTATTCTGTCCCCGGCGTCCGGAATCCACGCCCGATATTCTGATGGTCAGCCGTTCTGATCTGTTTCCCACTGATCATGGTGCAGCCGTAAAAATCATTCGCACGGCGGAATCACTTTCCCGCCAGGGCAGGGATGTGTGGCTGGTCACAGATAATCGTCAGGAATATTTCCAGTTCAGCGCCGGGGAAATGAGCAAACATCACTTTCCATGGGTTATACGCTTTTTCTGTCTTCCCAGGCTGGTGTCTTTTGTACGCCTGTTGATGAAGGGGTACCCGGTCAGTAACAGTTTTTTATATTTGCCTGTAACGGATATGAGTTATATCGCCAGGGTTATCTACCTGACCAGCCGCAAACCGATCGGTGCCTATCAGGCAGAATTTCCCGCTTACGTGCGGCCCCTGCGCTATGCAAGATCGCTGTTTGGCGGCAGGATATTGCTGGTACAGCACAACGTGGAATATGACAGGATTAAAAACCAGGTACCGGATCTGACCGAAAGGAATTATTTCACGCTTAAAAACATCGAAGTGGCCATGTGCCATCTGGCCGATAATATCGTTGCAGTTTCTGACAATGACCGGGAGAAAATGATTGCCGACGGCATCCCTGCAGAAAAAATCCACACCATCCCACACGGCGTGGATCTGCAGTCATTCCGGACAACACCCGTGATTAATATCAAAGCGCATTTCGGTCTGCCCGAACGCTACAAGGTGCTGGTATACCATGGGACTTACAGCTATCCACCCAACCTGCAATCCATGGAAGTCATGGCCCATGAAATACTGCCGCGGCTGGAAGCCCGGGGAGTGCAGGTATCAGTCCTGGCCATAGGCAGCAAACCACCTGATTTTCCACTGCATGCCAATATCCATTTTACCGGCAGTGTGGAAGACCTTGCCGAAGTTATTCCAGCAGCTGATCTCGCCGTGGTGCCATTACAGGATGGCGGTGGCACGCGGATGAAAATTCTCGACTACTTTGCGGCAGGTGTGCCGGTCATCAGTACTGCCAAGGGTATAGAAGGCATTCCGGTCCAGCATGGAAGAGAGGCATTGATTCTGGATGACTTTGATGCCATCTGTGATGCAATAGAAGATGTACTGAATAATGAAGAAAAGGCCAGCGCGCTTCGTGATGCTGCTACGGCCTTTGTGGATTCCCTGGGCTGGGATGCTGTTGTCAGGCGTTACCTGCCTTTGCTTCAGTAGGCGGCTCTTCTTCTCCGTCCAGCGTCTTCATCCCCGCCACATAAACATCCAGCATTTCATGGGCAATTTCACGTGGTGTTTCGTCTGTCACCATTTCAAGTTTGTGGGTCATAGCCAGTACACAGATGCCATGTATGCCGGACCAGAGTGACCTGGCGGCCTTTTCCGCTGCGGCCTTGTTATGGGTAACAGATTCAAATGACTTCACCAGCAGGGAAAACATTTTTTCCACGGTTTCGATATACCAGTCAGGCAGGTTTTCCTTTGAATCATTGGGCAGGGCAAATACAAATGCCCAGAGAAAGCGTTGTTGTTCCGCAAAGTCGATATAGGTATCCACCATAAAACTGGATTTATCCTCGACCTCTTCCATGCCTGTGGCCAAGATGTAGTAGAAGTTCTCCAGAATACGGTCCTTGACGTGGTACCGTAAATTTTCCAAGTCACCAAAAAGGTGGTAGATGGTACCGAAAGAATAACCAATTTCCTTTGCAATCGCCCGGGTGCCAAAAGCACTGGGACCAATTTCCGTTATCAGCTTGATGCTTGCATTGATGATGAGTTCTTTAAGCTCCTCGGATGTGTGGTCTGATCTGCGCCCCACAGCTAAAAATTCCCCTCGTTAACTGAACTGTACCGTCAAAAAATCGGTGTACAAACTAATTGAACAGTGTATAGTATTTAATTGAACATTGTTTAATTAAATTAAACAATTTTTTTGTTGCATTTAAGACCTTGAAGTTTCTGGAAAATTTCAGTTGTTAAAAAAGTCCAGAGCAAGCCACTTTACTCTCGATTAATGTGTTTTTCAGAATTTTCCGGGGCTGATGCAGCCTTTTGTGCAATTTTCAGTAGTCAATTTTTTTACTGTGAATCAAAAAATGTGGGAGATCATTATGCGTAAAAACCGTAATACTTTGTCCCGCGTCACCCGTCTGTCAGCAGCTATTTCCCTTATTGCGGGAAGTGCGGTTGTATACGGCCAGGGTAACGTGGATGGCTATATTGTCGGTGAGGTTAACGGCGCTTCCGGGCCAGTTTCCGGTGCCGAAGTCACCATTCGTAGTCTGGATACGGGTGCGACACGTACTCTGGACACCTCTGACCTGGGTGGGTACCGTTTTTCACGTCTGCCTACCGGGCGTTATGAAGTCAGGGTATCTGCACCTGGCATGGGCACTTCCGTACAGGAAGTTGTTGTCAATGTCGGCCAGGGTACGCCTGCCAACTTTGATTTGCAGCGTGGCTCCGGTATTGAGGAAATCGTGGTAACCGGCGACCTGGTTGCACCGGTTGATACCACCAGTGCTGAAACCACTACTGTAATCACAGCCATTGATCTGGGCCGTCTGCCAGTACCGCGCGATATCAACGCGGTTGCTCTTATGGCGCCTGGCGCAGTTTATGGTGATGCCCGATTTGGTGCGCTCAAGACCGGCAGCAGCTATGGCTCCAACTTCGGTCTGGCCTCTTTTGGTGGCGCGTCAGTGGCAGAAAATGCCTACTTCATCAATGGGATGAACGTTACCAACTTCCGTAATGGTCTGGGTGGTTCCAGTATTCCTTTTGAATTCTATGATCAGGTCCAGCTGAAAACCGGTGGTTATGGTGCTGAATTCGGTCGTTCCACTGGTGGTGTTCTTAATGCAGTCACCAAGCGTGGAACCAATGACTGGAACATCCGTGCTGGCTACTACGTTACACCGAAAGGACTGCAGAGTAATGCGCCTGATGTACCAGATCCGACCAATGGCAATGAATTTGACCAGGTCTTTTCCTATGACACCAGTGAATCCACAGAAGCCTTCATTTCTGCCGGTGGTCCTATCATCAAGGACAAACTGTTTGTTTACGGTCTGTACAACTACCGTGACAACAAGGAAGACAACTATACCGGCGGCGGTCAGCTTTACCAGGAAAGGGATGACGATCCCTTCTGGGGCGCCAAGGTTGACTGGCTGATCAATGATGATCACAGCCTGGAATATACCGGTTGGACCGACAAGCGTGACCAGGTTCGTAACACCTTTGACTGGGATGAAAGCAGAAGGGTGGTCGGTGCCGATCTGGGTGAAACCCTGATCAACCGTGGTGGTGACAACCACATCCTGAAATACACCGGTAACTTTGGTGATAACTTCACTGTTGCCCTGCTGGGCGGCAAAAGCAAGAACAACCTGACCACGGCGGCTCCATCCGATGAGGCTTGCCCGCTGGCTTACGACTCTCGTGGCGGCGGACTTGACGTGATCGGTTGCTGGACCAACTCGCTGCCTGAAGCTGGCGAAGATACCCGTAAAGTCTGGAGAGCTGACTTTGAATGGGCGATCAATGACAGCCACATCCTGCGTTTTGGTGCGGACAGTGAGAAAAACACCTCCAGCAGCAACCGCTTCTACTCCGGACACGAGTATTTCCGCTACTTCCTGGCTGATCCCGGTGAAGAGTTGAGCAACGGTGGTATTGTTCCAGCGGGTGCCAATGAAATTGTGCGTTACCGTGTACTGGAAGGTGGCGGAAGCTTTACTACCTACACCGAGTCTTTCTACATTGAAGACGAATGGCGCGTGAATGATGACATCACTGTACGTCTGGGTCTGCGTAACGAGCGTTTCGACAACCGCAACTCAGCCGGTGGTACCTTCATCAAGATTACCGACCAGTTTGCTCCCCGTGTAGGGATAGCCTGGGATGTCAATGGCGACGGTTCTTCCAAGTTCTTTGCCAACTTTGGCCGCTACCATCTGCCAATTGCCAGCAATACCAATATTCGTCTGGCAGGTTCTGAGCTGTTCACTGAAGAATGGTTTGCCCTTGCAGGCGCCATCCAGTCTGACGGCAGTGTCGCTCTTGGTGAGCAGATTGGGCCGACAACTACCTTCAGTGATGGCAGCGTGCCGGATGTTCGTGAAGTTATCGATACCACCATCAAACCCATGTACCAGGATGAATTCATTATCGGTTATGAAACCGAGTTGATGGATGACTGGGTAGGTTCCGTAAACTATGTTTACAGGAATCTGGGTGAAGGTATTGAGGACGTGACCATTGATGCAGCAATCAATTCACCAGGTGAGTTCCACTACATTCTGACCAATCCAGGTACGGATGTTACGACTTACTACGATGCGGATGGTGATGGTGTTGCAGAAGAGTTGAACCTGACTGCCGAGCAGATGGGCTTTGATCCGATGACACGCAAGTATCATGCGTTGAACTTCACGCTGGAAAAATCCTTCCGCAATGGTTTGTACCTGAAAGGTATCTACACCTGGTCACACAGCTACGGCAACTCCGAAGGTTATGTGCGTTCTGACAATGGTCAGGATGATGCCGGCCTGACTACCCTGTATGACTTCCCCGGTCTGAACCAGGGTGCTCACGGTGATCTGCCAAATGATCGTCGTCACCAGTTGAAGCTGTTTGGTGCCTATGACATCACTAACGACTGGCAGGTGAATTTCGCTGCCGTTGCTATGACAGGGCGTCCACTGAACTCTTTCGGGGTTCACCCGACTGATGACTTTGCTGCACTGTACGGTGCCGAATCCTTCTTTAACCAGGGGGTATTCACACCGCGTGGCAGCCAGGGCAGGACACCAAAAACCCTGACTATTGACGTAGGTACCAAGTACGTCATGGACGTGGGTGACAGCACACTGACCTTCAGGGCTGATGTCTTCAACCTGCTTGATGCAGATAAAGTCACTCAGTTCCAGGAAACTGCAGATGAAGAGTCCGGTGTGGCTTCAAGCACATACGGCCTGCCTTACCGCTTCCAGTCTCCCCGTTACGTTCGTATGGGTGTGACCTGGGACTTTAATATGTAAGACAATTTGCAAGACCCCTTTAGTTGATGTAGCCGGCTCCCTGGAGCCGGCTTTTTTTTGCCCCTGTATTCGTGAAAGTCTGGTGGGGGAGGGAACTTTCACCGCTGACCTGCTTCTAAACACGAAATGGCATTGAGGAAAGGGATATGAATCGATTCTTGAAAAAACATCTTGTCATTATTCTGGTTTTTGCTGGCATGGCGGTGTTCAGGACAGCTGTTGCCGACTGGAATCCGGTGCCCACTTCTTCCATGGAGCCAACGATCCTGCCCGGGGATGTTGTGCTGGTGAACAAGACCTTGCTTGGCCCAGTCATCCCGTTCACGCATTCCAGGCTGTTTTCGCTGGGGGAACCAGAGCGCGGAGACATTATCACCTTCTTTCCGCCTGGTGGAGATGAGCAGTATGTGAAACGCGTCATTGGTGTGCCGGGAGACAGGATAAGCACCGATGGATTGCGGGTGTTTGTTAATGAAGAATTGCTACAGCTTGAGCAAATCAACGCCTATCCTGATTCCAGGCAGCTTTCAGGGAAGGAAACGATTGATGGGAAAGTGCATGAAATAAAAGCCTTCCTTGATCGTCCGGTCATACAGTTGCCGGGGACTGTCACAGTGCCTGAAAACAGCTATTTTGTGATGGGGGATTTTCGAAACAACAGTGAAGATTCCCGATACTGGGGCTTTGTGCCTGAAGAAAATGTCCTGGGAAAAGTCACTCATCTACTCCTGTCCACAGCATCAGAACGTTCTTTTCTGGACAGCATCGGTCAGTCACTTCAATAACACTGAATACACCCGGGCCTGATAACAGGCAGCTTACGCCTGCCCTCCTGCATTGCTATACTCCGGACAGATTTATGGAGTGCAACTGTGCATTCGTAAGGGGGGGAGATGAAAACACAGGTGGTCATTATTGGAGCAGGTCCATCCGGACTTCTGCTTGGTCAGCTTTTACATAACGCTGGTATTGAAAACATCATTCTGGAGAGGGTGTCGCCTGATTATGTTCTCGGACGTATTAGGGCAGGTGTTCTGGAAGAGGGATTTGTCGGCATGGTGCGCGAAGCAGGCGTGGCTGACCGTATGGACCGGGAAGGTCTTACCCATGCCGGTGTACAGATTGCATTCAACAATGAAATCCGGCGAATAGATTTTCACAAGTATGCTGCCGGCAAGCAGGTTGTGGTTTACGGACAGACCGAAATTACTGCAGACCTGATGGAGGCCCGGAAAGCGTCAGGTGCCGATATCCATTATGAAGTGGAAAACGTGCAGATTCAGGATGTTCACACCGAGGCTCCCTATGTTCTGTATGAAAAAGATGGAGAACAATACAGGATTGACTGTGACTATGTTGCTGGCTGCGATGGGTTTCACGGGGTGAGCCGCAAAACCATCCCGGATTCACTCAAAACCGAATATGAGAAGGTCTATCCCGTTGGTTGGCTTGGCCTGTTGTCTGATACCCCCCCGATTGATGATGAACTGATTTATGGTCTTGGCGACAGGGGGTTTTTCCTGTGCAGTATGCGTTCACCGTCGAGAAGCCGTTATTACGTGGACGTTAGCCTGGATGAAGTTGTCGAGGACTGGTCGGATGATCGGTTCTGGGATGAACTATCCAGCCGATTGCCTGAAGAGGTCAGGGGGAACCTGGTAACGGGACCGTCACTGGAAAAAAGTATCGCACCCCTGCGCAGTTTTATTTGCGAGCCGATGCAACACGGGCGCCTGTTTCTGGTGGGGGATGCCGCGCATATAGTTCCACCTACAGGGGCCAAGGGGCTGAATCTTGCCAGCAGTGATGTGAACTACCTGTATCGCGTGTTGTTAAAGGTATATCGGGAAAACCGCCCTGATGCCATCCAGCAATACTCATCACTGTGTTTGCGCCGGATCTGGCATGCAGAAAGGTTTTCCTGGTGGATGACCAATATGTTGCATGATTTTGGCAATCCCTTCGATCGCAGGATCATGGACTCGGAGCTGGATTTTTATACCAGTACGGAACAGGGGTTGAGGGTCATTGCCGAGCAATACGTCGGACTGCCCTATGAGGATGTGATCTGAAATCCGCCGCTGGACAGCTCAACTCGCTGTGGCTTCTGCATAGGTAAAATAGTAGCGAAGGCTAACCTGGTCGGTATCAAAACTGCCGTCTTCCTGTAGTCGGGGTCTGAACGGGGAATTACGCAGGAACTTCTTGAGTCGGCGTTCTATGGCACGGGATGCAGAGGCAGTTTTGTCATGCACCTTGATGTTTTTGGCTTTACCGTACCGGGAAATTTCAAAACTGACATCAATATGCCCCAGGTAGTCTAATGCGTCCTCTTCATCAATCCCGAACTTTTCCCGTGTGTTGGGTTTGGCGGTGATCAAGGGTAAATGTACCGGGACCACCGGCCTGAACAGCTCAATAATGTTTTGCTCTTCCAACCCGAGTTCCCTGGTGAGGGCCAGGGCTTCCTGATATTTCTCAAGTGCTGCTGACCCACGGCCATATAGCATATTCCAGTCGCCATACTCCAGAAGCGCATTGACCAGCTGGTAAATTCTGGACTGCGGATTATGCCGGATATATACCATAATTCTCTCAAAGGCATTCCGGCCGTGTATGAATCCTGTGGAATTACGCCGATACAGATCGCGCTTTATCATTGAGCCTGTATAACGCCTTTTTTCACTCAGGTAGTAATGCGGTTCCTCAATCATGTTGCGGCGATAGGATTGCAGAAAAAATGTCTCAAGCAGGCTGTATTCGAGTTCGAGCAACAAGGGGTCAAAATACTGTTTATTGGTCAGCAAGGTGGCGATAGCCTGAACATAATTCTGTTGAGCCAGGTACAGGCTACTGAAGGCAGCTTCCCGGGAGGTGGGTTGTCGAGCCTGCCTGAATGAACCTGGCATCGAAATAGTCGAACTGAAGATTGTCATGGGTTTGTTGGGCTGTTGAATAGTCTGGTTGAAATTGACCATGTTACTATCAGCAATGTTCAGCAGTGTGGGCAGCATAGAAGTATCTGTCTTGCCGTAATACTGCTGGTTTATGTACAACAGGTAACGCTGCTTTTCCATTGCCTTGCCAGTTTCGCCCATGGCCAGATAGCTGTTGATCATTTTTTCTGTGCTGATTTTCTGGTCAGGATGGAACAGCCCCTGGTTAATTCTGCTGATGTATTCAGCACGCTCAAACATTGCCAGTGCCTCTTCATGCCGATCCAGAAGCTGGAACTGTGAGCCAAGATCAATCAGGGTCTGAAATAGAGACTCAGAGAAGGGACCGTCACTTGCCTCCATTTGCGCCAGGTTATTCTGGTAGTCGGCAATGTTGCGTGTGATTTCTGCTGGCGACATGCCTGGCAAAGGTGAGCTTGGGTTGGGTTGCTGAAGCTCAAGGGCAAGCAGTTGCCGGGGTATGGAGGTTTTGAATACTTCCCTGCCTGTGTCCAGGTCCTGCCAGGCGGGTTCGAAAATCAGTGCGTCAAGTTTCCCAACTGACTGGGCCTTCGCTGGTGACACAAACAGTGGAAATACTATCGTGACACTTCCCAGCAGCAATATGACGGCGCTAATTATTACCAAGCCAGGTTTTGCTGTTGAACTCGATATGGGTGGAAAGGGCATTGGTTGGCTCCGGGCTCCATTAAGATTTTCAGGTACCAGCATCCTGCTGAGATAGACCCGGCCCGGGACAATTTTTGTTCAATAAGGGTAAAGGAGCGGCTGCAGACGTGAAGACAGCAGACTTAAAGAAGTTCTAGTGATTTTGCCGTCTGTGTTCAAGCAGTAGATCTTCGCCAAAGTCACCGTGCTTGCTGCGCCAGACAGCATGGACATGATTGCCGTTGCCCTGCACAAGATCATATTCAAAAAAGAAGTCATCACCATCCAGGCGCCAGTAGTGCGCCTCGCCACCGGCTATGCCGCCCATCCAGGTGAAATACAGGTCATTGATATCTATTTGCTGCAGGTAGGCACGGGATATGTCTGGATGGTACACGCCGATGACTTCATCAAGAATTTGCTGGGCAATGGTTTTTTGTTCGGCAGATAACGTGGCAATAGCGATTCCGCTTTGGGGAAGGGTTTTCCAGTCATTCCAGCTTTCCTTTGGACGATTGAGTGTGCCGGAGAGTATGTCGAAGGGAAGGTCTCCTGATTGAATAGCCAGGGTACGCTGTTTTTCATTCAGTGCCCTGACAAGGGCCAGACCAGCATTGTGGACATATTCCTGGCTGCGAAAACCTGCCAGGCTGCCTGTACGTATTTCTGCGGGTGAGGCGCCAAAAAATGTCGGTGTCACCGATATGCCGCTGTTTGTCACAGTAAAATTCAGTGACAGGTGATGTCCTTCAAAACGCCAGCCCCAATTGCCGTCATCAGCAGGGTTGCCGAAAATAGCCAGGGTGTAGTTTTCAGGGCCGCGTGGAAAACCTACCACTTCATTGTCAGACAGGATTTTTTCCAGCTGCATGATCTGGATAGCGCTCAGGTAACCTTTGGCGCTCAGAGCAGTGTGCAGTAATGCATGGGTCAGTTTTTTCTGCTCCGCTGTCATGAAATCCAGCGGCAGTCCTTTGCGCAGATAAGGCCAATATACATAGTTGCGACGCGCTTCGTCATCCGCGTCCAGGCGCAGCAATTCCTGCCGGTTATAACCCACGGCGTTTTCTATCCCGGAGGGACCGTCAGCAACAGTTGCCAGTATGGCTGTGGCTGAAGTGCGCATGTCCGTTACTACAGCAGCAATGTCAGGAGTCCCGGCAAAGTCTGCCCTGAGAGTTGCAGACCATGAAAGATGCATGCAGAAAAGTGCAGTGCCAAGGCAGAGTCTGGAAAGGGTCATACTGGCTCCGGATGCTGGACCTGCCAGATCATTGCCTGGCAGGGGTTTTACGGTTATTTGATCGAGGCAGCGATATCGATAAATATCTGGGCAAGCTCGCCATTATTTTTTTCCGCCATCATGAAATGGCCGTTTCCATGAAATCCGATATCCGGTAAAAAGGTGTACTCTACCTTTACGCCAGCCTGTTGAAAGACTTTTACCGCACAGGGCAGGCCGGCTATCAAGCCAAGCTCGGAGCCAATCAGGTGTACCGGAATGTTGGCATAACTGGTCAAGGCGCTTGGTGAATTGCCGCCCTGCATTTCGCATCCCTCGCTATCCTTGGTCGGTTCGAATCCCTCTGGCAGGGGAGGAGTGAAAGTCAGTCCCTTGCGAATCTTGCTCACCATATTGCTGGCACCGGGTTCAAAGGCAATGATGCCGGCAACCTTGTCAGGGTTCTGGTCTGCGGCCAACCAGCCACTGGCACCACCAGCAGAGTGAGTGATCAGTATGGCCGGTCCAATCCGTTCCAGTAACTCACTGATATCCGCTGCTGCTATGTCATCACCGGCATATGGGCCGGGCGGGGAACTGGCAAGCCAGGCAACGATGCTGGGGTCGACGGGGTCCTGGGAGTCACCTGGCCAGTGTTCGGATTTGGCCAGAAAATTGATGATGCTGGAATTGGCGCTTTCGGATAATTCACCATATCTGCTGTTGGTTGGTGAGCGGCCATAACCGGGCCGGTCCACCCAGTACACATCAAAACCGGCAGCCAGAAAATAGTCCCGCCAGCCGTCGCGGCCATCGGGTGTGCTGAACCAGTCAGAGGCCTGGCCACCACCGCCATGAACAAGAATCAGAGGGTAGGGATATTGTTTGCTGGCGGGCAACTGGTAACCCACATACATCTGGTTGTACACCTGAACCGAACCGTTTTCTGCGGGTTCGCTCTGTTCGCCCCCGACAAAAAAGTGTCCCTGGTCACGAAGACTGATGATGCCGGCTTCACCACCGGCGAGCGAGCCGGAGGCGGTTGCCAGCATGCCCAGGGCAAGGGCGGATTTCATCCAAAATTGTTTAAAAGTCAGCATTGAACACTCCCGAAAAATTCCTCTCCAACAGGAGATCAAGTGTACTATTCCAAGGAAAAAATGATAGGCTGGAAAAATGAAAATCCCGTGCATGATAATTCGGGAACACCTGATAAGCGCCTGAATTCATGAGCTATTTACTGAGGAAAATCCATGACAATTTTTACATCGCTGCCCGATAATCCCGATATGGTGCAGGTGTTTAAAAAGTTTAATGACGGCCTGCTCCCGCTTTGTGAATACCATGATGTGATTTTACGGGGTGCTTCGCCTTTCACCATCGGCGAACGGGAGTTGATCGCGTCCTATGTGTCCGGACTTAATGCCTGCCGCTTCTGTTTTGGTGCCCACGTGGCCATTGCCCAGTCCCATGGTATTGATCCAGACCTGCTGGACAGGCTACTGGAAAATCCGGATGCCTCAGGGGTCGATACCCGGTTATTGCCTGTCCTTGCTTATGTCAGGAAGCTCACCTTGAGTCCGAGTAAAATCTCAGGCGAGGATGCCAGTGCAGTCTATGAGGCAGGATGGTCAGAACAGGCATTGTTTCATGCTGTCGCAGTCTGTGCACTTTTCAATTTCATGAACAGGATGGTTGAGGGTTGTGGAATCACACCAAGCGACACCATGAATGAAGATCGCCAGCAGCGACTGGTTGCGGGGCGTGACAATCCGGCGTTCTATACCCACTTTGCCAGGATGGTGCTTGACGCGGCCAATGACCCGGACTGATTCATGCAGGTAGGATTTCTGATATGTGGTGCCCAGAAGGCTGGCACCACAACACTGGCAGCCTATTGTCGGGAGCATCCTGCGCTCGGCATGCCGGAAGAAAAAGAGCTGCATTTTTTTGATCGTGACGACAACTTTGAATCCGCTCCGGATTACGATCTGTATCACCATCATTTTCAGGGACTGGACACCAACACCCTTCTGGGTGAAGCGACACCAGTATATATGTACTGGCCCCAGGCAGCCGAACGCATACATCAATACAATGCAGACATGAAATTGCTGGTGGTGCTGCGCAACCCAGTTGAGCGGGCATACTCTCACTGGCAGATGGAATATAACCGTGGACTGGAAACCCTGGATTTTGGCACGGCAATCCGCGAAGAAGGACAGCGCCTGCAACAGGCTGGTGAAACCCGCCGGGTGTGGTCCTACATTGACCGGGGGCATTATCCGGGACAACTCGATAAACTGTTTTCCCTGTTCGGGCGCGACCAGGTGCTGGTTCTGCAAAGTGAAAAACTGAAATCAGCCCATCAGGATGTGCTGGCGCAGGTGAGTGACTTTTTGGGGATTGCGGCATTCCCCGAAAGTCGCGGGTTGGCACTCAATACCCAGTCCTATACAGCCGCCATGCCAGACGCAGACCGGCAATTTCTCCGGCAAATCTTTGCTGACGATATCAGTCGCCTCGAATCGATGCTGGATTGGGATCTGACAGCCTGGCGGTAAGCGGGAATAACAAGGGATATCTGATGAGTAGTACACCGGCAAAATCCTGGCAACTGGTTGCCGATATTGGCGGCACCAATGCCCGCTTCGCCAGAAAGCAGCCCGGGGAAAATCGCCTGCTGGATATCACCAGCTTTAATGTGGCAGGCCATGAAAATTTTACTCTCGCCCTGAGCGAATGCCTGGCTACCCTTGCCAAAGACCCGGCATGGGAAGCTCTGCCATCGGCAGCCTGTTTTGCGGTTGCCTGCAGGGTAGATCATGAGCAGGTCAGGTTCACGAACAGCCCCTGGCATTTCACCCGGACGGAAGTGGCAGACATGCTGGGCCAGATAGCTCCCATCCTGATCAATGATTTTGCCGCCAAGGGCTATGCCATCCAGCAATTACAGGCCAATGACTGGGTTCAGGTTGGCGGACAGAAATCCAAGCCGGAAAAACCCGTGGCCATCCTGGGACCAGGCACGGGACTGGGGGTCAGCCTGCTGGTGCCCACACATGACAGTTTTGTGGTTGTGGACGGTGAGGGGGGGCATATGGATTT
>CAZBBS010000067.1:0-14819 GCA_964490145.1 uncultured Enterobacteriaceae bacterium | reverse complement strand
AGGTCACTACCCCCTCAAGATAGCGTGTCTACCAATTCCACCACTTCGGCTTAATTTTCTTCTCCTTCCAGAACTGATTCAGCTGCAGTTTCGATAACTTCCGGAATATCCGAAGTCTCAGCGCTCACCTCAGGGATGTCGCTGTCGCCAGCAGCTTCCTCAACAACCGGAATATCCTCCGCTGCCTGGAAAGCCGCTTCCTGCTGGGCAGTGATTTCATCAAGATTCTGGATCAATCCACTATCCTGGATACCCATATCTGCCTGCTGGCGTGCGATCACGGCCAGTCCCAGACTGGTAATGAAAAATACAATCGCCATGATGCTGGTTGAACGAGTCAGTACATTACCACTGCCGGAACTCCCGAAAAGTGTCTGGGAAGCACCACTACCAAATGATGCACCCATGTCAGCCCCTTTACCCTGCTGGATCAGTACCAGACCGGTAATGGCTACTGCAGCGATGACATGTACAAAAATAATGATCGATTCCATAACCTTACTCTAACCCTACTTTAACCCTACTCTTGGCCCAGGTGGTGAAATGACCTACCTGAAGCTCCTGCAAATCGTTAAAAATTCTTCAGCATCCAGTGAGGCTCCACCCACCAGCGCCCCATCGATATCCTGCTGTGCAAACAATTCGTTCGCATTTGCCCCTTTCACACTACCGCCATACAGAATCCGTATCCCGGCAGCCGTTACCTGATCGATATCAGCCAGGTGTGATCTCAACAGGGCATGGACTTCCTGTGCCTGATCAGGTGTTGCCGTCAAGCCGGTACCAATTGCCCATACCGGTTCGTAAGCAATGACAGCCTGTTTAAAGGCGTCAACGCCGCAGTGATCAATCACCGCATCAAGCTGTCTGAGGACAACTTTCTCCGTTTCTCCGGTTTCGCGCTGCTTCCGGGTTTCTCCGACACAGAGCACGGGTACCAGTTCTGCGGCCAGTGCTGCGGCAAACTTCTCAGCCACAAAGCCGTCACTTTCACCAAACAACTCTCGACGTTCGGAATGCCCCACGATGACATGGCTGCATCCCAGGTCCCTGAGCATGGGTGATGAAATCTCACCGGTAAATGCTCCGGACTCTGCCGGATGCACATTCTGCGCACCCAGGAAAATGCGGCTCCCGGTTAAAAGTTCACTAACCTGGGACAGGTAAACCGACGGTGGGCAAACCAGAACCTCTATCCCGATGTCGCCTACCAGGCCTGCTTTCAGGGCTTCCAGCAAGGCTGAGTTCACCGCCTTCTGCCCGTTCATTTTCCAATTCGCTGCAACCAGTCCTTTACGCATAATCCACTCTGGTTCACGAGGCTTCAGGCCCGCCAAAAATGGGCGCCAATACTAACCATATTGGGGGTAACTTGCAAGAAAGCAAGCGTGTTTAAAACGTCTTTGCGGGAGGTTTAATGCACAGGACCGGCAAGTGATCAGGACGTCATTTCTGAGACGACCACTTCCGAGAGCTCTGCCGCCAATTGGTTAACCTGGTCAGCATTTTCCCCTTCAACCATTACCCTGATCACTGGCTCGGTACCGGAAGGACGCAAAAGCACACGACCCGTTTTACCCAGCGTTTTCTCCACCTTCCTGACAGCAGAAATAATTGCCCGGTTTTCCTGAAAACCAGCCTTGTCAGTGACTTTCACATTTATCATGGTTTGCGGGAATTTCGACATGCCGGATTTCAAATCATGCAAACTCTGGTCAAAGGCTTTCATGGCGGACAGAACCTGGAGAGCCGATACGATGCCATCACCCGTGGTCGTGGAATCCAGGCAAATAATATGACCCGAGGATTCCCCGCCGAACAGCCACTGCCTGGTCAACAATTCGGACATGACATACCGGTCACCCACCTTGGTCCGCCTGAACGGGATACCTGCATCATTCAGGGCTATTTCAAGCCCGAGATTACTCATGACTGTACCGACAATCCCCTGATCCTTGCCACCTTTGCCAAGTTTTCCGAGCTTGTAGCGGGCAATAATGTACAGCAGCTCATCACCGTCCACCTCTTCACCCTTGTGATCCACCATGATGAGACGATCCCCATCACCATCAAACGCAATGCCAAGATCAGCTTTTGTTTCCAGAACCCTGGCTGCCAGCTTTTGGGGATGAGTGGAACCACAGTCCCGGTTGATATTCAAACCATCAGGCTCTATGCCCAACGTGGTGACCTTTGCGCCCAACTCCCTGAATACATTCGGAGCAATGTGATATGTTGCCCCGTTGGCACAGTCAAGCACGATCGACAGGCCATTCAGACTGACACTTTTGGGCATGGTGCTTTTGCAGAATTCAATATAACGGCCTGCAGCATCCACAATTCTTGATGCCTTGCCGATCTCCGAAGAACTGACGGTGTTGAGCTCCTGGTCCAGAGCTTCTTCAATGGCCATTTCCACATCATCCGGCAACTTTGTTCCTTCACCTGAAAAGAACTTGATGCCATTATCCTGGTAGGCATTGTGGGATGCACTGATCACAATACCTGCCTTGGCCTGGAAAGTTCTGGTGAGATATGCCACTGCAGGTGTGGGCATCGGCCCCAGCATATAGATATCCATGCCAGCCGAGGTCAATCCTGCTTCCAGGGCAGATTCGAACATGTAGCCGGAAATTCGGGTATCCTTGCCTATCAGAATTTTCCCGCCACCTTTCCCGGCAAAAACCTTCCCGGTAGCCCAGCCCAGCTTGAGCACGAAATCGGGAGTAATCGGATAGGTTCCAACCGCTCCCCTGATACCATCAGTACCAAAATATTTATTATCGCCCAAAATTATTCTCGCTCTGTGCTTTCAGGTCAGACTTCCTGCTGGATTAACCGGCTGCTTTCAGCACTTCATTACTTATCTTCAGGGCATCCGCTGTTTCAGCCACATCATGAGTACGGACAATCCGTGCTCCATTCATGACACCGATTACAGCGGCAGCTATCCCACCTATCATACGGTCTTTTTCCCGTCTTCCGGTGATCATACCGATCATCCTTTTTCGGGATACGCCGATCAAAAGCGGCAATTCTAACTGTAGAAGCAGGGCAAGTCTGCTTAACAGGTCCAGATTATGCTCCAGGGTTTTCCCAAACCCGAAACCCGGGTCCAGCATTATGCGATCCCGACTGATACCTGCATCTTCACAGGCTTTCACCCGGTCCGCCAGATACGCGCTTATCTCTGCTATCACGTCCTGATAAAGCGGATTATCCTGCATGTTTTCGGGCGACCCCTGCATATGCATGAGACAAACGGGCAACCCGGATTGTGCTGCAGCCTCAATCGCGCCTTCCCGTGTTAGAGCCCTGACATCATTGATCAATCCAACGCCAGCGTCGCGGCACAACCGGATGACATCCGGATTACTGGTATCTACAGAAATAAT
This sequence comes from uncultured Enterobacteriaceae bacterium, assembly GCA_964490145.1. Taxonomy (GTDB): domain Bacteria; phylum Pseudomonadota; class Gammaproteobacteria; order Pseudomonadales; family Pseudohongiellaceae; genus Eutrophocola. The sequence continues at coordinate 11,424 of CAZBBS010000067.1, read as the reverse complement.
GACATCAAAATTTTCCCTGATCACCGCCACCACAGGCATGACCCGGTTAATTTCTTCCTGTGAAGATACCTCGCGTGCACCGGGTCTGGTGGACTCTCCACCGATATCCAGAATTGCTGCTCCAGACTTGATCATGGCTTCAGCACGGCGCAGGACACTGGTCATGGAAACCAGGCCATCCGAGGTGAGCAGTTCACCACCATCAGAAAAGGAATCAGGGGTTATGTTGAGAATGCCCATAACATGGGAAATGCTCAGGTCCAGCGATTTGCCGGCAAAGTCGAAGCTATTCTTGTTCATGATAAAAAGGGTTGGCCACAAAATAAAAGGAGCTCAACAGAGCCCCTTTTATAAGTGCCCAATGCCAGCCTAGTGTTCCCCGGCGGGACCACCAATTGGCTTATTGGATTCCTTGTTGTCTTCTTTTTTCTCTTCTTTGTGTACGGTTGAGGTTTTACCTGATCCGTAATCATCATCATGCCAGCCTGCGGGTGCACGGGGTTTGCGGCCAGCCATGATGTCGTCAATCTGACCCGCATCAATGGTTTCCCATTCCAGCAGGGCATCTTTCATGGCATCCAGTTTATCCCGGTTTTCTTCCAGGATCGTTTTGGCACGCTCATAGCAGGTATCGATAATCTTTCTGACTTCCTCGTCGATAGCCTTGGTTGTGTCAGATGACAGAACACGCGAGCTGCCTGAAGCCGCAGAGCGACCAAGAAAGACTTCATCCGCCTCATCATCATATTGCAGCGGGCCAAGTCGTTCTGACAGCCCCCATTTCTTGACCATGTTATGGGCCATCTGTGTGGCACGCTGGATATCGTTGGAAGCTCCTGTGGTTACGCCCTCTTTACCCAGTGTCAGTTCCTCAGCAATTCGGCCGCCATACAGGCTGCAGATCTGACTCAGGATGCTGGTTTTACTGTGACTGTAGCGATCCTCTTCCGGCAGAAACATGGTGACACCAAGCGCCCTGCCCCTGGGGATGATGCTGACCTTGTAAACAGGGTCGTGTTCCGGCACCAGACGTCCCACGATGGCATGGCCCGCCTCATGATAGGCCGTATTGAGTTTCTCCTTGTCCGACATGACCATGGATTTGCGCTCAGCGCCCATCATGATCTTGTCTTTGGCTTTCTCGAATTCTTCCATGGTCACGCGCTGTTTGCCGGATCTTGCGGCAAAGAGGGCGGCCTCGTTGACCAGGTTGGCCAGGTCGGCACCGGAGAACCCGGGGGTCGCACGTGCCAGAACGGCTTCGTCGACACCATCGGAAATCGGCACCTTGCGCATATGCACTTTCAAAATCTGTTCACGACCACGAATATCCGGCAGCCCAACAACCACCTGACGGTCGAAACGGCCCGGACGCAGCAGAGCCGGGTCCAGTACGTCCGGGCGGTTGGTCGCCGCTATGACAATGACGCCTTCATTGCCTTCAAAACCATCCATTTCCACCAGCAACTGGTTAAGGGTCTGCTCACGCTCATCATGACCACCACCGACACCTGCGCCGCGGTGACGACCCACCGCATCAATCTCATCGATGAAGATAATGCAGGGTGACTGCTTTTTGGCCTGATCAAACATGTCGCGGACGCGGGATGCCCCCACACCCACAAACATTTCGACGAAATCCGAACCTGAAATCGAAAAGAACGGTACCTTGGCTTCACCCGCAATGGCTTTTGCCAGCAGTGTCTTACCAGTACCAGGCTGGCCGACCATCAGGATGCCACTTGGAATTCGTCCACCCAATCGCTGGAATTTATCAGGCTCACGCAGGAAATCGACGAGTTCTTTTACATCCTCTTTGGCTTCATCGACACCGGCTACATCAGCGAAGGTGACCTTGACCTGGTCTTCTGTCAGCATCTTGGCCTTGCTCTTGCCAAAAGCCATCGGACCGCCTTTTCCTCCTACGCCACCACCCTGCATCTGGCGCATGAAAAACATAAACACCGCGATAATGATCAGGATCGGGAAGGAGGCAACCAGGAGCTGCGTCCAGATACTTTGCTGTTCAGGTTCCTGCCCACGAATACGGACATTGTGGGTCAGCAGGTCATCAATAAGCTTGGGATCTTCGATATAGGGACGAATGGTGTTGAAACGGGTGCCATTGGTTTTGAGGCCAACAATATTAACCCCGCTAATGGTCACTTCCGTGACATTACCTTTCTGGACTTCACTGATGAAATCAGAGTAATCCAGTTGCTCTGAATTGGTTGGTTGATTGAAATTATTGAACACAGTCAGCAGGACTGCCGCAATAATCATCCACAGGAGCAGGTTTTTTGCCATGTCATTCAAGGACATTTACCTCTTGTAAAATTTTTGTCTGTTACCAGCCAGACTGTCAGGGACAGCATGACCTTCACGAAACTGTCATACGACCAGTTCGCTATTTTCTGAGACAGGTAACAAGCGAACTTCAATTTTTACACGATTTCCGTGCTTTGCCTACCTTCGCAATAAGTAACCGCTGGGGTAATACCCCCAGCAAAATCAAGGGTTTCAGCAGTTTCTCAGGCCATTGGGCCCTTGAACCCCTTGGCTAACAGGTAAGTTTCCTTGGACCTGGACCGGGATGAATCCGGTTTTCTGGTTAAAACCTGCGTATATTGCTGACGCAGTTCCTTGAGCAAGGCTTCAAAGCCGTCTCCCTGAAACACCTTGGTCAGAAAGGCACCCCCGGGCTTCAGTGTGGAATTGGCAAAATCCACAGCCAATTCAACGAGATACATGGATTTAGGCTGATCAATGGCCGCCATACCACTTAAGTTGGGGGCCATATCGGAAATTACAAGGTCTACGCAGTGATCTCCCAGTGACCCGGAATCCCTGACATGCGAGAGGATTTCCTGAAAGCAGGCATCTTCCGTGAAGTCCCCCTGCACAAAAATCACATCCTGGATCGGGTCCATCGCCAGAATATCCGACGCAATCACCCTGCCTTTCTGACCCACCAGGCCCACAGCCACCTGGGACCATCCGCCTGGCGCCGACCCAAGGTCGACAACTGTCATCCCCGGTTTGATCAGTTTGTCAGCCTTGTTGATTTCCAAAAGCTTGTAACTGGCGCGGGAGCGGTAGCCATCCTCCCTGGATTTCTGGACCCAGGCATCATCAAAATGCTCCTTGAGCCAGTTTTTACTGCTTTTTGACTTGGCCATGTTTACCTTGAACCATGCACTGGTGATTTCAATTGCGGGCATTTGCTGTAGAATGCACGACCCTTTTACCTTGGACCACAACCCCTGGCAGAGTTTCCCGCATGAGTCTCGACAAGAAAACACAAAAACGCTATCGGAGTATCGGACATCACCTTGATCCGGTAGTCATCGTCGCCAGCGGATTGACTGAAAACGTGCTTGCCGAAATCAACCGGGCGCTGAATGATCATGAATTGATCAAGGTCCGTGTTGTTTCTGAAGACCGGGAAGCCAGGAAAGCCGTGATTGCTGAAATATGTGAATTACAGCAGGCTGAACTCGTGCAGGTTATCGGAAAAATTGCCCTGATATACCGGGCGGCTGTTCAGCGAAAAGTCCACCTGTCCAATATCTGCCGTTTCCAGGAGATCAACTGAAACAGTTTCTGTCAGAGGTGCTCCACCTTTTCGATTTCGTAGGAAATATCCCCTCCCGGGGCCTTTACCACAATTTCATCCCCTTCTTCCTTGCCCATCATTGCCCGGGCAATGGGTGAACCTACGGAAATCTTGGCATTTTTCACGTCAGCTTCATCCTCACCTACAATCTGGTAGGTCACAGAAGCTTCAGTATCCAGGTTGTAAAGCGTCACTGTAGTACCAAATATGACCTTGCCGGTAACCGGGATTTTGCGGATATCAATGATCTCGGCATCCGCCAATTTACCCTCAATCTCCTTGATACGGCCTTCACAAAAACTCTGCTGCTCACGTGCAGCGTGATATTCCGCATTTTCCTTCAGGTCACCATGCTCCCGGGCCTCAGCTATGGCCTGGGTGATTTTGGGGCGAACATTGGACTTGAGGTCGTTCAGTTCAGCTCTCAACCTCTCGGCACCATCAACGGTCATCGGTACTTTGCGCATGTCCTAACTCTCTAGAAATTATTTCAGGTAACTACGCGGCCTGACGCCTCAGGCCTGCTGGTCAGCATGCAGAAACTGCAGGCTGTTAACTGAAGTCTCACCACCAAACACAAGAGCCTCATATACTGCCTTTGCGCTGGCCATGGTTGTTGTGCAGTAGACGTTATGACGCAATGCCGTGCTTCGGATAGTCGCCGAATCAGCAATCGCCTGGCGTCCCTCAGTGGTGTTTACGATAAGATCAATCTCGTCATTTTTCAACATATCCACAATATGGGGTCGACCTTCCATCACCTTGTTCACTGGCGTCACAGGCACACCTGCCTCTTCAATTATCCTGGCTGTTCCCTTGGTAGCTACCAGTTTGAAACCTAGCGAATGGAAGTTTCTGGCCAGTTCCGCAAGTTCCGGTTTGTCAGCTTCACGAACACTGATAAAGGCTGTCCCATTCAGGGGGATGTTCAGCTCGCCCATACCCTGTGATTTGTAATAAGCCTCGGCGAACGTTTCGCCTGTGCCCATGACCTCACCGGTGGATTTCATTTCGGGGCCCAGAATCGGATCCACCCCCGGGAACTTGTTGAATGGGAAGATGGCTTCCTTCACCGCATAGAACGAAGGAATCACTTCGCTGGTAAAGCCCTGGCTTTGCAGGGAAATACCCGCCATACACTTCGCCGCCACTTTGGCCAGGGAGGTTCCGATGCACTTTGATACAAACGGGACTGTTCTTGAGGCACGTGGATTCACTTCAATAATGTAAACCTCGCCATCCTGGTAGGCAAGCTGGGCATTCATCAGACCGACAACACCCAGTTCGATGGCCAGCTGGACACACTGCTCGCGAATCTTGTCCTGCACATCCATGGGCAGACTGTAGGGCGGCAGTGAACAGGCCGAGTCCCCGGAATGCACACCAGCCTGTTCAATATGCTGCATGATGGAACCGACAACCACCTGCTTGCCGTCACTGACCACATCCACATCAATTTCGATGGCAGAGTTCAGGTAATGATCCAGCAGTACCGGACTTTCGTTGGACACCTCAACCGCGCTGTTAATATAGCGCTTGAGCTCCGCCTCGTTGTAGACGATTTCCATGGCACGGCCACCCAGAACATAGGACGGACGAACCACCAGCGGGTAACCGATACCCTCGGCTTCCTTCACGGCCTGCTCCAGACTGCGCACCGTGCTGTTAGGAGGCTGTTTCAATCCCAGTTTCTGAATCATGCTTTGGAAGCGCTCGCGATCTTCTGCACGGTCAATGGCATCGGCCGTGGTACCGATAATTGGCACACCAAGACGTTCGAGATGCGTAACAAGCTTCAATGGGGTCTGGCCGCCAAACTGTACAATGACGCCTGCCGGTTTCTCGATACGGATGATTTCCATGACATCCTCAAGCGTTACCGGCTCAAAATACAGGCGGTCGGAAACGTTGAAATCAGTGGAGACCGTTTCGGGGTTGCAGTTGACCATGATGGCCTCGTAACCCTCTTCGCGCATCGCCAGGGCGGCATGGACGCAGCAGTAATCGAATTCAATACCCTGTCCAATCCGGTTCGGGCCGCCACCAAGGACGATAATCTTCTGGCGGTCACTGACATTGGCCTCACACTCTTCTTCATAGGTGGAATACATGTAGGCCGTGGATGAACTGAATTCGGCAGCACAGGTGTCGACCCGCTTGTATACGGGGTGAATATCCAGGGTGTTGCGCCGGTTCCGGACTGCCTCCTCTTTCACGCCCATGACCTTGGCCAGACGTTCATCGGAAAATCCTTTGCGCTTGAGGCGGTAAAGACGGTCCCGGCTCATGTCCTCCAGGGACTCACTGGCCAGGCGTTTCTCCTCAAGAATGATGTCTTCAAGCTGAATCAGGAACCAGCGATCAATACGGGTGTGTTCGTGCAGTTCCTCGACCGTCATCCCGGCACGGAAAGCGTCTCCGACATAACGGATGCGGTTGGCACCCGGGTCCTTGAGTTCACGCAGCAAGACTTCCTGGGCATTGCTGGCTTCGCTGTCAAGGACAGGGTCAAAGCCTGAAATGCCGACCTCCAGGCCACGCAGGGCCTTCTGCATGGACTCCTGGAAGGTTCTGCCGATAGCCATGACCTCGCCCACAGATTTCATCTGGGTGGTCAGGCGGTCAGGAGCCTGCGGGAACTTCTCGAAGGTGAAACGCGGGATCTTGGTGACCACATAGTCGATGGTCGGCTCGAACGACGCCGGGGTGATGCCGCCGGTGATTTCATTACGCAGTTCATCCAGTGTGAATCCCACCGCCAGTTTTGCTGCCACGCGGGCAATCGGGAAACCGGTGGCTTTGGATGCCAGGGCTGAAGATCGCGATACACGTGGATTCATCTCGATCACCACAAGGCGACCATTGGCCGGGTTGATGGCAAACTGGACATTGGAACCACCGGTCTCCACGCCAATTTCCCGCAGTACTTCACAGGCGGCGTTTCTCAGAATCTGGTATTCCTTGTCTGTCAGGGTTTGCGCGGGTGCCACGGTGATGGAATCACCGGTGTGGATGCCCATGGGGTCGAGGTTTTCGATACTGCATACAATGATGCAGTTGTCGTTCTTATCCCGCACCACTTCCAGCTCATACTCCTTCCAGCCAATCAAGGATTCATCGATCAGCAGTTCCTTGGTGGGCGACAGGTCCAGGCCGCGCTTGCAGATTTCCTCAAATTCTTCCTTGTTGTAAGCAATACCGCCACCACTGCCGCCCATGGTGAAAGAGGGACGGATGATACAGGGGAAGCCCAGCTTCTCCATGGCCTGGAAGGCTTCATCCATATTATGGGCAAATTCATGATTCGGGGTTTCCAGACCTATGCTTTCCATGGCCTTGTCGAACAGTTCGCGATCCTCTGCCTTGTCGATGGCGTGCTTGCGGGCACCGATCAGCTCAACATTGTATTTTTTCAGGACACCATGCTTGTCCAGGTCCAGCGCACAGTTCAGGGCTGTCTGCCCACCCATGGTCGGGAGAATGGCATCCGGCCTTTCCTTTTCAATGATCTTCTCGACGGTACGCCATTCCACAGGCTCGATATAGGTGGCATCGGCCATTCCCGGATCGGTCATGATCGTTGCCGGGTTGGAATTCACCAGAATGATCCGGTAACCCTCTTCCTGCAAAGCCTTGCAGGCCTGGGCACCGGAATAGTCAAACTCACAGGCCTGGCCGATGACGATAGGGCCCGCGCCAATAATCAGGATGCTTTTAATATCAGTTCTTTTTGGCATGGTCGGTGCAGCTTCTTCAAGTTTACGTGGTTAATTAGCGGTGCTTGCCTGGATCAATTCAATAAAGTGGTCAAAAACCGGGGCGATATCATGGGGACCGGGGCTAGCCTCTGGATGACCCTGGAAGCCAAATGCCTGCCTGTCAGTCAGGTGAATCCCCTGCAACGAGCCATCAAACAATGACTTGTGAGTGGCTTCGACATTCGAGGGCAGAGATTCCTCATCCACGGCAAATCCGTGGTTCTGACTGGTAATAAAGACTTTCCCTGAAGACAATTCCTGTACCGGATGATTGGCACCGTGATGGCCCAGCTTCATCTTCACGGTTTTGGCGCCACTGGCCAGTGCCAGGAGCTGATGGCCCAGGCAGATACCAAAAACCGGTTTGCCGGTTTCCAGAATTTCCCTGATGGCGGTGATCGCGTAATCACAGGGCTCCGGGTCGCCAGGGCCATTGGACAGGAAGATGCCATCCGGATTCATCGCCAACACCTCACTGGCCGGTGTCTGGGCTGGCACCACAGTGACCCGGCAACCGCGATCCGTGAGCATACGCAGGATATTGCGCTTCACGCCAAAGTCATAGGCAACCACGTGATGTGAGCCAGCTTCAGGAACAGGATGTCCAGCACCCAGCTGCCAGGACCCCTCTACCCAGGCATAGGATTCTTCACATGACACCACCTTGGCCAGGTCCATACCCACCAGACCCGGGAAGGACTTGGCGGCCTCAAGAGCCTGTTCACGGGCTTTTTCAACATCCGCTACATCGAATCCGGCCAGAATACAGCCATTCATGGGGCCGCGGTCCCGAAGTATCCGGGTCAGGCGGCGAGTATCAATATCACTGATGGCAACCACATTCTGGGCAATCAGGAATTCGGACAAGGTCTGCTGGCTGCGGAAATTGCTTTCGAGCATCGGCAGGTCACGAATAACCATACCTGAAGACCAGATCTTGCCTGACTCATTATCCTCATCATTGATGCCGGTATTGCCAATGTGGGGGTAGGTGAAAGTAATGATCTGCTGGGCGTATGAGGGATCCGTCAGGATTTCCTGGTAGCCGGACATGGAAGTATTGAAAACCACTTCACCGGAGGCCTGGCCTTCAGCACCAATGGAAATACCTTCAAACAGTGAACCGTCTTGAAGGGCAAGTATGGCGGGCTTTTGTTGCATAACGTCCTCTTTCAGTAAGGTTTCCGCAATTTGCGAAAAATTCTGCTCGCAGAAACCTCCAACCGGTGATTGCCGATTGAAGCCAAATTAAAAACAAGTGAATTCGGGACACAGGTGGAAGCAACGAACCCGGATTGAATTTAAAAAAAAGCGGAATGAGCCGATGCCCATTCCGCTTTTATCAATTCTTTTCCAGAAACCTGACAGTCAAATCTGCCTGTTTCGATGCATGCTTCAGTGTCTTCATACTGAAAACTTATTTTATGAAAAATCACTTCACCTTGTCCATTAAAGGATTAAAAAAACTTGTCATCTGGACCCTCCCGGGAGGGTGACACACCCGATTTACGCACTTGGCTGGCAAGGAACATGTCTGATACGCTCATCAGCCACGACAAATCACCTGGGGGATAGCGATGACCAACCATTACCACACCCGATTCGGGTCCATAACGGATTATGACAAGGGCCGGGTAGAACCCATCAATGACAATGCCCGGCACTATGTCTTTTCAAACTGCTTCGAAATTGCCAATAGCGCCACCCCTTATGAAAAAATCGTGTTTGGCCAGAACCAGGAGTATGTTCTGGAGGTTCTGCGTGCGGAAGGCGACTCTCCCTGGTTTACTTGCGCTCATGATGAATTTGCCCTGTGTATGGATGGCGAAGTGGAAATCCACCTAATCGACCTTGAGGCTGATCAGCGGGTTGCTGATGCCGAAAAGCAAGGCGCTGTCCGGGTAGAAGGCAATCCTGCTGGAAAACCCATGGGCTGGGTCAAACTCGGTCGCGGCCACCAGGGGATGCTTCCCGCCGGGTCCGCCTACCAGTTCCGGTCAAGTTCACCGGCAGTTATTGTCCTGCAAACCTGTATGGGCGAACTTTCCATCGAAAAATGGGCAGACATCTGCCAGATGGCCTGAGGAGAATGACAATGACAAACGAACACGGCTACCAGAGTTTTGAATTGGGTAATTTCGGGTTTTCCCGGGATGAGTATTTTTGCCATATTTCCTGGGAGACCAATGACGGCCGCCCAATGAGCCATACCATGGATGCCGGCAACTACCTACGTGCACTGATGCGGGACGTGGCCTGGGGCTTCTTCTATGGCTGGGTCAATTTTGATGAAGTGATCGGCACGGTGAACCATTATTCCACCGTGGACTTTTATGCCGGCTCCTACAATGGCGCCATGAAAATGGCTGGTGTGGACCAGCTTGAAAATTTCCCGACAGATGATATCCGCCAGGTATTTGAAGCCATGTTGGCCGACTGGACCAATGCCGGATTCGATCCTTTTGCCGCTCCCCAGGAAACAGGCTCTCCCTATGGACCCAAAAATGGCGACAACATGGCTGCCATCACCCGGGCCCGGGAGCTGGCGCGCCGCTGTGTTGGTCTCGAGGGCGACCTGCCTCTGCGTACTGACGAAAGGGGCGCCCCGGTCAACCGGGCTTTTGCTGACGTCCCCCAGGACACCCCCGAAATCCATGCAGAACCCGGGTATGAAAACCAGGTCCATGCCTTCAACCTGTTTGCGTTCCTGTCCCGCTCCCAGGTGACCTGGAACCCCTCTTTCACCTCGGTGGTAAAAAACTCCTTCATGTGTCCGACTACCGAAGAACACATCCTGCCTATCATTCACGGCAATGACCGGGTGGAATGGTTTTTCCAGATGTGTGATGAGATTCACTGGGATTGCTCCCACAAGGACACCGGCGAACCCCTGGCCCGCGTCATCATGAAAGCCGGCGACATGGCTGCCATGCCGGCCTACTGCCGACATCAGGGTTTCAGCCCGAAACGCTCCATGCTGCTGGTTTGGGAAAACGGCTCACCGAGCCTGGTGGATGACATCAAGAGCGGCAAGGCACCTTCAGTACCGGTGACTTTCTAAGAGTCGAAAGGTGATGATTGGGGCTGTTTACAGCCCCAGCACATCCTGCATGTCGTAAAGGCCGGCTTTCTTGTCACGCAGCCAGAGAGCGGCCTTGACAGAACCTGAGGCGTAATTCATCCGACTGTTGGATTTGTGGGTGATCTCGATGCGCTCACCTTCACCGGCAAACATCACGGTGTGATCACCGACAATGTCACCAGCCCGGATGGACTCAAAACCGATAGTGTTTTTATCCCGCTCACCGATATTGCCTTCGCGACCATAAACGGCCACATCACTCAGATTGCGACCAAGTGCATCCGCTACCACTTCACCCATTTTCAGGGCAGTCCCTGAAGGGGCATCTTTCTTGTGGCGATGGTGGGCTTCAATGATTTCCACATCGCTGTCCTCGCCAATGACCTTGGCCGCCTGCTCCAGCAGTTTGAAACACAGATTAACGCCCACGCTCATGTTGGGGGCAAAGACAACTGGAATTTTCTTGCCGGCTTTTTCGATAGCCAGTTTCTGCTCATCAGTAAAACCGGTGGTACCGATCACGATGCTTTTACCGGCAGGCTCGCAGAAATCCAGATGCTGCATCGTGGACGCCGGGTTGGTGAAGTCAATCAGCACATCAAAATCGTCCAGCACTTCACTCAGGTCATCGACTGCATAGACACCAAGCGCAGGCAGACCACAAAGACCGCCCACTTCTTCACCCAGGCTGGGACTGTTATGCCTGACAGACGCAGCGCCAAGTTCAACGCCTTCCGTTTTGGCGATGGCCTCGACAATGATTTTTCCCATGCGACCGGCAATACCCGCAACGGCAATACGCAACATAGATCACCTTCAAATTTGATACGTTATTGTGAAAACAGGTCCTGATCAGGACTTCAATGCATCAACAAATTTTTTCACCCCATCGAACCAGCTGGATTTTCTGGGGGACTGTTTGTTGCCGTGACTTTCCTGTATTTCCTGGAATTCTGCAAGCAATTCTT
>CAZBBS010000066.1:3174-14832 GCA_964490145.1 uncultured Enterobacteriaceae bacterium | reverse complement strand
GGTATAGAGGGGATGCTGCTGGATAAGCATTTTGTACTGCCCATCAATGCCCTTCGCCCTGAAAACACCATCTGGATCGCCACCCCCGAGGGCACACTGCAAGTCATCCCTGTGGAATTCATCCGTCAGGAGGGCAACCAGGCTGTTCTTCTCGCCCCGGCACTGGAAGAAGGCACTCCTATTGTGATCAGTGACATTGCCCTGGTGACAGATGGCATGCGCATTCAGGTTGAAACTGTTTCAGGGGCCATCAACTGATGAATGGCATCATTTCCTGGATGACCCGCAACGGTGTTGCCGCCAACCTGTTAATGGTCTTCATGCTGGTTGCCGGAGCCACCAGCTTTTTCCAGATCACCGTCAAGCTTTTCCCCGAGCTGGATGAAAACCGTATTACCGTCCGCGTGATGTACCCGGGCGCCTCACCCACCGAGGTCGAGGAATCCATCATTCGGCGTATCGAGGAAAAAGTCGAAAGCGTCGAGGAGATTCTGGACATCACCGCTGTTGCTGCCGAGGGCATGGGTACTGTAACCATCGAGCTGGTTCAGGGTGCAGATACCCAGTTGCGTCTGGATGAGATCACCTCACAGGTGGACCAGATCACCACCTTTCCGATTGATGCTGAAGAACCGCAGATCAGTCTGATGAGCAATTCCCAGCGGGCACTGGAAATCGTTGTCGGTGGCAATACCAGTGAGCGGGAGCTCAAGGAACTGGCCAACCGGATAAAAGATGACCTGACCTTTAAACAGGGTATCTCCATCGTGGAGATCAGCGGCACCCGTGATTATGAAATTTCCATCGAGGCGTCCAATGACGCACTGCGCAGCCAGGGCCTGACCCTGAATGATATTTCCGCGGCTGTTCGTCAGGAAAGTCTGGAGCTGCCGGGCGGCGAAATCGAAACCCCCAGTGAGGAACTGGTCCTGCGTACACTGGGCCGCAACTACAATAAACAGGATTTTGAGGAGATCGTTCTCAGGACCGGAGAAAACGGTGGCCGTATCGTACTGGGTGACGTCGCGACAGTGTCCGATGGTTTCACGGACACCGACCTGGTCAATCTGTACGATGGCATCCCCGCTGTCATGATTAATGTGATGCGGGTCGGGGATGAGCAGATCCTGGAAATTGCTGACATCGTCGAAACCTACCTGACAGACGAACTCCAACCCACCTTGCCGGATGGCATATTCGCCGTTATCGGACGCAACGAGGCCTCAGTGATCAAGGACCGCCTCGGCATTCTGGTCAATAACGGCATCCAGGGACTGATACTGGTCATTCTGGCATTGACGGTTTTCCTGGAATGGCGGGTGGCGGCATGGACCAGTGTCGGCATTTTCATCTCCTTTATTGCCGTCTTCATGATCATGCGCATGTTCGACATCACCATTAACGTGCTCTCGTCCATTGGCTTCCTGTTGGCCATCGGCATCGTGGTGGACGATGCCATTGTGGTTGGGGAAAATATTTTCGCGCGCCAGGAAACCGGGATACACCCACTGCGCGCAGCCATTCAGGGTGCCCAGCGTATTTCCGTGCCCGTCATTTTCGCGGTGGGCACAACGATTGCAGCCTTCAGTTCCCTGCTCACACTGCCCGGCACTCTCGGTGGACTGCTTGGGAACATACCGGCAGTGGTTATCGGCGTGTTGATCATGTCCGTGACAGAAGCCCTGCTGGTCCTGCCCTATCACCTGTCCCATCCGGCAAAGCAGAAAACCAGCAGCAACCGCGTCACCAAATCGCTGGACAGCATCCATAAAAAAATCGGCAAGGCCTTCCAGTGGTTTGTGGACGGCCCACTGGAAAAGTCCCTGCAATTTGTGACCTTCCATCCCTGGGTTGCCATCAGCAGTTCCATCAGCCTGCTGTTTATCACTGCCGGCATCATGGCTGGCGGCTATGTGAAATTCACGTTCTTCCCGGAGATCGAAGGTGACAATGTCATCGCCAGTATTGAGCTTCCATCCGGTGCCACGGTGGAGCGAACCCAGGCAGTGGTCAATCGGATAGAGACTGCCGCCATTAGACTGGGTGAGGAATTCGACCCTCTGGTCGACGGCCAGAGCGCCATCAAGTCCCTGAACGTGCTTGTGGGTGCACAGGACAGCGGCCAACCCAATCCACTGGGAGCCAGTGGTGGTGCTGAAACCTCAAACGTGGCGACCATAGTTATTGAATTGGCACCGCCAGAAGTTCGCAGTTTTGCCTCAAGCGAATTCGAAGACCGCTGGCGTGATGTTGTTGGTCTTGTCCCGGAAGCCCGCAAGCTGACATATTCCTCACAGCAAATGAATTTTGGCGATCCTGTGCGTGTTGAACTGACCGCGGCAAGTGATGCCACCCTGGACATCGCTGTTAATGAAGTGGAAACAGCATTGCGACAACTCACCGGGGTGTTTGATGTCAAGAATGACCGTGACACTGGCAAGCGTGAAATCACCTTTGAACTGAAGCCTGAAGCCCGTGCCTATGGCCTGACACTGCAGTCACTGGCACTACAGGTCCGTGCAGCCTTTTTTGGTGACGAATCCCTGCGCGTACAGCGTGGGCGGGAAGATGTTCGGGTTTACATCCGCCTGCCCAGTGAGGAGCGCAACTCCGTGGCTGATCTCAAGGACTACCGCATTCGGACACCGGAGGGCTTCGTCCCCCTGGGCGAGGTGGCTAATCTTAAGGAAGGCACCAGCCCGACAGCCATCAACCGCCGCAATGGCCGTCGCATCATTGCCGTTACTGCCAATGTGGATTCGGATGTCATCACCAGCAATGAAGTAAACGCCTATATCACCTCCAGCCTCATGCCTGGCATAAAGCAGCGTTTTTCAGACCTGACCTACGACTTTGGGGGCGAACAACGCGAACAGGCCCGCACTGGCCCCGCGATTGTCATGAACTTCTTTTATGCCCTGGTCGCCATTTATGCCATGCTGGCCATCGCTTTCAAATCCTATACCCAGCCCCTGGTCGTAATGAGCGTCATCCCCTTTGGGGTGTTTGGGGCCATTATCGGCCACCTGATCCTGGGCATGAATCTGTCGCTGCTCAGCGTCTTTGGCATCATTGGTCTGTCAGGGGTTATTGTGAACGGCGCCCTGGTGATGATCGACTTCATCAATGAGGAATTGCGTCACGGCATGGACTATCACGAGGCTATCGTTGAAGGCTGCAAGAACCGTTTCAGGCCCATTTTCCTGACCTCAGTCACCACCTTCCTGGGGGTGGCCCCCCTGGTGTTTGAAACGAGCACACAGGCCCAATTCCTGATTCCGGTTGCCCTGAGCCTGGGCTTTGGTGTGTTGTTTGGCACGATGATTCTGCTGGGACTGGTCCCTGCCATCATGTCCCTGCTGTCACCACCAGTGATGGACGCTGAACTGGACCACAGCGGGCAGCATTTTGAATTCGGGGAAGCCTGAGCGGATTCCGCTGATCCTGTCTTGGCCGGCAAGGTGTAAGCGAATCCTACTGGAGCTGCTCATCCAGAAACTGGATAACCTTTTCCCAGGCATCCTCACTGGCTGATTCGTTGTAGCGTTCCGGTGCCGGGAAGTTCTGGAAAGCATGACCTGCACCATCATACTGATGGAACTGGTGACTGATACCGGCTTCCGACAATGCGGCACTGTAATCATCCACATCCTCAGGCGAGGGATTGGTATCGTTGTTGCCAAAAAAACCAATCACCGGACAGGGAATATTGCATGCCAGCCCGATCGGAGGTTCAGCCCCCTCACCCAGCCCCTTTTTGATGTTGCCACCATAGAACATGGCCAGCGCCTTGAAGCGGTCGATGTAGCAGGCACCGAGCCAGGCGACCCTGCCGCCCCAGCAATGCCCGACCATGGCAATACGATCTTCGTCGACAGCTGTACAGGAGGCCAGCACCTCGTAGGCCGCCCTGATATCCGCCACCATCCAGTCATCGCGGCTTTCGCGGCGTTTAACATCCATATCTGCGGATTTCGGCCACCAGTGAAAAATGAAAGGAACAGCCACAGCATAGCCATTATCGGCAAAGCGCCTGGCCGTGGTCAGGGTGAAGGTATCGTTTTCGATACCGGTATGTCCCACCGGAATATGCTGGGCAAGGACAAGACCAGGATGAGGCCCCTCCCCTTCGGGCAGGAACAGAAAAACCTCCATGGGACTGCCCAGCACCTCAACGGTAACGACCTGGTCAGCGTCAATATCCATCACAGGATGTCTTTTTCCGAAACCAGGTTCAGCAGAATCTGGCCATTGGTTTTGCGATAGAGGTTCTCGAGGAAGAGTTCGTCACTGCGGTTGAGCATGCCGCTGCCGGCATTGGAGCAATGGGACGTCAGGCTGACGCCGGGATGATGCCAGAGCCATGAATCTTCTGGCAGCGGCTCCTGGCGGAAGACATCGAGGATGGCATGACCAGGACGCCCTGCATCCAGTGCCGTCTTGAGATCTTCCTCGACCACGATATCACCGCGGGCGATATTGACGATCACGGCATTGTCTTTCATTTGCCCTAGGAATTCACTGTTCACCAGATTGCGCGTGCCTTCGTTGGAGGCACAGGCCAGCACGACCACATCAGCCTGCTGCAGAGCCTCGTTCATGTTATCCAAGTGACAGACCGTATCTGCCAGGCCCGCATCTTTTTTACCGCGCCGGACAGCTGTCACATGCACGCCAAAGGCTTTGGCACGACGGGCCACCTGCTGGCCAATATGACCGAACCCGATGATAACCCAGCGGGTGCCGGAAATTTCGCGGAAAGGCCGGTACTTCCATTCCCCCCGTTGCTGGCGCTGCTGGTAATCCGCCAGGTTCTGGAAATGGGACAGGACATGCCCCATCACATATTCGGCGATGGCAATGGCCTGGGAGTGGTTGTTGGTAATGGTTATCCGCCGCTTGAGCAGGTCCAGGTAAGGCCCAAGATCAAGTCCGGTGTTTATCGTGTGCAACCACTTGATGGATTCACACTGGGCCATGATCTGAAAATAGGTTTTCATCATGGGCGACTTGACCATTTCGGCATGAATCCAGCAGTACTGCGGATGGATATCCTTCAGTTCCACCGTTTGCCCCTTGTGTGTAAGCCTTCCCTCTTCATCCATCAGCACCACATCCAGCTTGGGGCAGGCATGCATAATCCTGTCTTCCAATCGTTCAAAGGAAGGCTTGTAGTAAAGGGCCTGTAGCGTGTCGTAGTGTCTTTCGAACATGATGCGGTCTTGTTGCAGGAAGTGAGAGAAGAAATAAACCGGTTGGGTGTGGTGACGACATGAGCCGGCACCACACCCTGAAAGGTATCAGGGAAGAACGAAGGTGTAGTCCAGCGTATAGAATGGCTTATCCAGACCGCGGGCCGCGATTTCAGCCGGATCGTTATGTTCCACGAGGTCCACACGGAAATCCTTCACCGAGAAGATAGTGTCTGAATCCACATAGGGTGAACGATTGAAATACATCATGGTGGTGAATTCATCGTGCCCATCAGCCCAAATCTTGTAATGGATGTGAGCAGCACGATAGCCATGACGGCCCAACTGGTCGAGCATGGTACCGGTAGGCCCTTCAAGAGGTACCGGATAGTCGCCAGGGGCTACCGTACCCACATCAAATTCACCGGTATCACTGGTAGTGAAACGGCCATAGAAATTCCACTCCGGCAGGTGCTCACGCTGCACGAAATAATAGCCTTCACCATTTGGCTGCCAGATATCCACCTTGGCGCCAACCACCGGATTGCCCTGGGCGTCCACCACCTTATGGTGAATGAACAACGGATCATCACAATCCTCGATCTTGCCAATAACCTCGCCAGAGGCCCTTTCCGGCAGGCCGGGAATATACAACGGACCTTCCACGTTCATTTCCGTGGATTTGCTGTTGCTGGCATCTTCCAACAAAACGGCAATTTCGGAAATGCCCAGACAATCAGACATCAGGTGTATTTCACCCATGGGAAAGTCCTGGTTTGGCTGGGCCAGCTTGAACAGGAACTGACGGCCGATTTCCAGTTCCTCGGTGGTCAGGTTAACCTCCCGCTGAAAGGCATGCAGATGCTTGATCAGGCTGGCATAGATTTCATGCAGGCGTGGATTTTTCTTTCCTCCGTCACCATGATTGATAACGGCTTCTGTTATGTTTTCCAGATTTATGGCTGTCATGGTCTGGTTCCCCTGAATGTTGAATTGATGACTGATTATTGTTGGTAAACTGTCAGGATACTTGGTCCGAAACGGCATGATACCCCTTCAAGGAAATTTATCCAGCACGGCGAAAGCCTATCTGGAGGCGGTTTGATCAGGGTCATTACTGCAGCAAACCCAGCTGGCCAATGACTTTTTCGCCATCCCTGTCATCCATCAGTGACGTGCAAAGATTCGCTGCCTGCAATCGGCAAGGGGTCTTTTGTCTCCACAGGGTCAATGCCTCACCACCACTCTGAATCAGAGCCCTGGCCAGGGCCGGACTCACCATACCCACCTGGGGCAGCAGGTCGAACTCATAAAGGGAATGCAGTGCCGAGAGGAGTTTGGGGCCGACCATTTGCGGGGCTATCTTGTCCGGATTTGCACGACGGATGATGGATGCTGTTGTCTCCATCAGAAAGGGCAGCACCGCACAGCCCTGCCTGAACACACAGACAGCATTGTGCACATTGCGCCTGGCTTGCATTTTCCCTGATTCTTCCTGGATCCAGGTTTCATGACCAAAAGCGCAGCTCTTTTCAAATTCAAGCTGCATTCCGGCATCCATGACATAAATATCGGCATCCAGCCAGACCACCTTGTCATAGCCTTCTGTCAGAGCCTGTTTCAATAACACCAGTCGGCCATAATCCGTGGCTACGGGTCCCCTGCCGCTTTTATCCAGGTACCAGTCAGGAACAAGTTCAAATATCTCATCGCCTACAAAGCGGTATTCATAGCCCTGCACCCGACTCCACTGCCTGACTGTTTTCAGACAGGCATCAATCCATGACGGCACATGGATAGTACGAAATGACTGGATAACGAGAGTAGCCAAGTAAAATCAGACCGCTTATTTCACAAGTCCGAAATCATTCCGGGGCACCTGCTCCCTTACCTGTGGCAGGAAGCGCAACCAGAACGGGGACTCGATGTGGTCCAGACGATAATCGATGACAGCCGGCACCTGTCGTTTCACGAAATCCGCCAGGGCTTCCTGCATCTGGCCGGGCGTCGTCACCTCCCGGGCTTCCACGCCAAAACTTTCTGCAAAACGACAGAAATCCGGATTCTTCAGGGACGTAGCTACCGCCCTGCCTCCATAGGCGTTATTGAGAATACCTTCCACATTCTTGTAGGCATTGTTATTGATGATCACCATGATGACCGGAATATTGAACTGGACCGCTGTGGCCAGTTCCTGGGCCGCATACATGAACCCGCCATCACCGGTCAGGCACACCACCGGTACGTCCGGCTTTGCCACCTTCATGCCCATGGCAGTACAGGGACCAAAGCCCAGTGCACCCTGGTAGCCTGAGCTGACATAGGTTCGTGGATAATGCACAGGCAGTAGTTCCAGGCAGGCATGGTTGATCTGGGTGACATCCACAACCACGATGCCCTCCTCGCCGATTTCAGTGCGTATCCCCTGCAGAATCTCCGCAGATAATTGCTGCGGTGCCATGGCATCCGTTACCTCGCCTCGAACCCGGTCCAGCAGCGCGCCATTGTCTTTCGATTTGGCCAGATACCCTGGTACCAGTTCCAGCAGCAGATCAAGCACCTGCTCCACATCACCCTGAATCCCCTTGATGGGCGCCGGCAGGCGGTTGAGCTCTGCCTTATCAATATCCACTTTGTAGATGGTCAGGTCGTCATCCCAACCCCAGTTGTAAATTGGCGCATACAGGCGTGTCCCCAGGGCCAGTACCACATCGGCCTTGCCCCAGAGCTTGTTGGAACCCAGCTGGTTAAATGCCAGCGCATGACGGCAGTCCAGGGTTCCCATGCCATTCTCTGACATGCCCACGGGCGCCTGGAGCATATCCGCCAGGGCCTGCAATTTTTCACCAGCGTGAGTGACGCCTCCACCGGCAATAATCAGCGGCAGCCTGGCATTGGCCAGATCCCGAGCCAGTTGAGCCACCTCATCCGTGTCTATTTCAATATCCGCAGGCGCTGTTGATGCCAGGTCCAGGGATTCAACTTCAACCTTCATCCTGACCACATCCGAGGGCAGCTCCAGATACACCGGCCGGGTCCTGCCGGATTGGGCCTGGGTCAGGGCCTCGGCCATCATCGGCGACAGGTCTTCAGGCGCTTCAGCACGCCGTGCCCACTTGGTCAGGCTCTGCGCTATGCCGATCTGGTTATCGAGCTCATGCAGCACCCCCACCCCGGAACCAATGAACTGCATTTCAGACTGTCCTGCCAGACACAGCATGGGTGTGTTGCAGGCATGGGCCACCAGCATGCCTGTAGTGGCATTGAGAAATCCGGGCCCGGGAACGACCAGAAGCGTCCCGATCTTGCGTGAGGCATGGGCATAACCGAAAGCCATCAGGGCCACACCCTGTTCATGGCGGGCATGGATGATGCGCAGGCGATCCTGGACATCATGCAGGCCAGCAAACACCGGATCCAGCTGAACACCCGGAATGCCAAAGAGCGTATCAATGCCATTGGCCACCAGGGATTGGGCGACAACTTCACCGCCGGTAAAACTGCTCATGATCTGCTCCAGACTTCGTAAATCTCGCTGCAAAGGAAATACAGATAACAGACTAGTCGCCGGTGGCAACCGGACGGGCAGGATCCGTGATCCATTCACTCCAGGAACCGGGATACAGGGAGGGATCCTCCAGGCCGGCAATTTTCATTGCCAGCACATTATGGGCAGCCGTCACCCCTGAACCGCAATAACAGACAACCGGCCTGGTTGAGGCTGCAGCGTTGGCAAATTTCTCACGCAGGGCCTCTGGCGACCTGAACAGACCCTTTGCATCCAGGTTGCCAGAAAACGGTGAACACTGGGCACCGGGAATATGGCCAGCTACCGGATCCAGAGGCTCCACCTCTCCCCGAAAACGCGGCAGTTCCCTGGCATCCAGCAGCAGCTGGCTGTTGCCATCAATGTCATTGGCTTCAACGATCTTTACCAGCGATGGCAGGTTGTCATAGTCAGCACCTGAAGCGGCACGTGCGACGGGAAGATCCGTTGTTACGTCCTGGCCGGCAGCCTGCCAGGCCCTGATGCCACCGTTGAGCAGCGCCACACTGTCATGACCGATCCAGCGCAGCATCCACCACATCCTGCCTGCCATGGCACCACCGGCATCATCATAAAGAACAACCTGAATGTCAGGAGAAATACCCAGATTCCTGACCGTGTTTATCCAGTCGCTGCGTGCCGGCAATGGATGTCTGCCGGTTTTTCCCGCCACATGGGGCACACTCAATTGCTCATCCAGATTGACATACACTGCCCCCGGAATATGCCCTTCGTCATAGGCTTTCTGTCCGGCACTGGCATCAGCCAGGGAAAACCGGCAATCCACAATCAACCAGTGGGGATTTTTCAGATTGTCGACAAGTTCATCGGTACTGACGAGGGTGTTCATGCGTCTTGCTCCTGGCCTGTTTTTATATTTTTTTGGAAAGGGTCAACCCCTGTTGCCTGAGTGCGTTAAAGATAACAACGTTACCAGAGATGGAGGTTACTATGAAAAAATTTTTCATGCTCAAACAGACTGCCCGCTGTAGTTTGCTGGCTCTGACCTTTGGCGTGGCAGGTATCACGTTTGCCCAGGATGACAATGGTGTCGCCACCCGGGAAAGAACGGAGCAAAGTCGCCAGCTCATGGAGCAGCGCCGGGCTGACTTTCGCAGGAACAATCCTGAGACCGCAGCGCGATTGGAAGAACGTCAGCGTGAACGGCAGGAATTTCACGCCAAACATCCGGAGGCTGCCGAAAAGATGGCGCAGCAGCGCAGGCAAATGCGAGAGCATCGTGAAACGGGACCGGGACCTGGGCGCGGCAACCGCTTTGAAGACCACGCTGACGGTTAATGGCGAGACTTGATAAAACGCTGAACCCATACACCACAGCCAGAGTTCGGTCGGGGACCGGAAGGCCGGCCGGGACAGTGTCCCGGTTTCGGCCCCCGGTCGGACCTTGCCAGGACTATCTGGAACCAAGGCGCATGATCACCGATTGCATAACCAGATGGCCTGGTATGGCGACAGGGTCAGCATGGCCTGGCCTGGTGCGACTGTTTCGCAGCTCAGCAAATCCCGCCACTCTTCATTGAGCACCAGATTCAGTGTACTCAAAGCGACATGCTGTTCACTGTCGCTGATATTGAACAAACAGAAAATACTCTGCTCCCGCTTCTGGCTTTGCCGCCAGAAGGCAAACACTTCGTCGCCCACATGAAGCGTGTACATCACCGCATTGGGATGAAAGGCCGGCTGCTGCCTGCGTATCCTGATCAGGCGCCGCAGTTCATCAAAAATGCGCCGGTGTGAACTGTCAGCTGCCAGCAGCACATTCAGTTCATCCATGTCCCAGTTATGCCTGTTGATGGCCCGGTTGTTATTGGTGTGGGCAAATTTATGATAGTCGTTGGTCGTGGCCAGAAGACTGTGAATATAAAACGCCGGCACCCCTTCCATGGCCAGCATGACAGCATGGGCACACAGGAATCGGGCTTCCTGAAAGCCGTCTTCAGGATTGTTGAGTGTGCCCTTGAGGGCATCGAACAAACTGATATTGATCTCATAGGGCCGGGACTGGCCATCCTCCAGACTGCGCCAGGAAATCCGTCCGCCCTGATTTTCCATCAAGGCCAACAGGTGACCGACATCCTCGTCCTCAATTAGACCTTCCAGAGGCCGCAGACCAATGCCGTCATGGGATGCCAGAAAATTAAAAAACGTTGTCCCTTTTCTGGCCGGCGGCATACTCATCAGCCAGCTCTTCAACGCGTGACAGTTTCCGGTGACCAGCGTGTTCAACAGCAGGGGCGGCAGGGAAAAGTTGTAAATCAGGTGAGCTTCATTGGCATTGCCGAAATAGGACAGGTTTTCCACATTGGGGATATTGGTCTCGGTGATAATTATGGTCCCCGGCGCACCGTATTCCACCAGCGTCCTGATCAGGCGCACGATTTCATGGGTCTGGTCCAGATTGAGACAGGAGGTCCCCTCCTCCTTCCAGAGAAAGGCCACCGCATCAAGGCGAAATATCCTCACCCCCATGTCCAGATAATGGCGAATGATTCTGACCATTTCCAGCAGCACGTCGGGGTTGCGAAAATCCAGATCAGGCTGGTCGTGGCTGAAGGTGCACCACACATGGCAGATGCCATTGAGCGTCTGCACCTCCCTGAGAATAGGACTGGTTCGGGGCCTGACCACATGACTGACATCATAGTGGGGATCCACCGTCAGAAAGTAATCCCTGCCCGGCAGCTGGTCCATCTTCAATTGCTCAAACCAGCGGCTCATGGCTGAGCAGTGATTGATAACCAGATCTGACATCAGATCAAAGTGCTGTCCGATCTCAACGATATCATCCCAGTCTCCGTAGCTGTCATTCACCTGCGTATAGTCAATCACCGCAAATCCGTCATCAGAACTGAAGGGAAAAAACGGCAGGATATGCACCCAGGAAATTTCGTCTCTCAG
>CAZBBS010000066.1:0-3074 GCA_964490145.1 uncultured Enterobacteriaceae bacterium | reverse complement strand
CTGTTGATGCGCGTCCAGCTTGGAATGAAGGGGGTCTCCTGCGGGTTTTCCAGGAAGTAATGCCCGGCCTTCATGATATTTTCGGCAAACAGTTCGACAGCTTTTTCTTCGTTATGAATATCCAGGCTCAGCCCGTTGATGCGGGCATCATTGTGATAGGACTCGATGAGGTCCAGTGCCAGACGGTAGTAAGTCGCCTTGATGGTGCGAAAGGTTTCCATCGACAGCACCACACCGGTGGTGGCCAGTTTGCGGAAAATCGCCTTGCTGATATCGATGGACATTCGCGACAAACCACCGCTTTCATCATCAAAGGACACATCCTGGTGCTTGTGGTCATACACATCAGCGATATCCACCTGGCACAAATGATGGCTGGAATAATTGCGCCACGTTTCCGAGAGCACACCAATCTCCAGCCCCCAGTCACTGGGAATCCTGATTCCGCGCAGTACATCGGCCCGCATGGAAAACTCACCCGCCAGGGCATAGCGGTAACTGTCCAGGTATTCCAGGTAATCATGCAGTCCAATGATCTTTTTCAGTGCCCGAAGCAGCGGTGTCACCAGCAACCTGCAAACCCGCCCGTTGATGGTGCCGTTGGCTATACGGGCGTAATACCCCTTGCAAAATTCATAATTGAACCCGGGATGGGCCACCGGATAAATCAGTTTGGCCAGCAGATCACGCTTGTAGGTCACGATATCGCAATCATGCAGCGCAATGGCTTCTGCGCCGCCTTCAGCCAGCAGATAGCCAAAGCAGTACCAGACGTTGCGCCCCTTGCCCATCTGCTTGGGTTCCAGACCAAGCTGCCGCAACTGGTCATCCACCTTGCGCAGTCTCGGACCATCGTTCCAGAGCACCACATGGTCCTGTGGCAGCACACTGAAAAACGCCACCGCCTTGCGGTACTGGCTTTCATCGGCACGGTCCAGGCCAATCACGATTTTTGACAGGTAAGGCACTTTTGACAGCTCTGCCACGATGTTATCCATGGCCGGCCCTTCCAGTTCTGAATAAAGACAAGGCAATACCAGGGCCATCGGCCGAACTTTGGCAAATTCCGTCAGCTCCTTTTCCAGTTCGTCCAGGGGGCGATCGCTGAGATTATGCAGCGTAGTGATCACGCCATTCTGGTAAAAATCACCCATGGTTTAACTCCTGTCTTTATTCAAGATTGCCAAGATGGCCTCATTCCAGCCTGCCGGACCAATGCCGCTGGTGCGGTAAACGTTGTGGTGGAAAACAACGGGAAAATCCCTTACCGGGGATTTCACCAGTACTGGCAAATCGGCTTTTTCCAGCATGGCGACATCATTGTCGCTGTCACCCAGGGCGATCACCCTGACCGGTGATTTAAAAACCTGGCGTTCAAAATAATGCCGCAGCCAGCTTAGCGCCCTGCCCTTGTCGCAACCGGACGACACATGGATGAACCGTCCTCCTGCCACCATCTCAAGCCCGGCCTTTTTCAACAAGGATTCAAAGAGCACCAGGTTTTCGGATGTGTCCTCCCACAGCAACGGTTCAGTAAATTCACGCAAACTGGCCCTGAAGGCATCTTCGTGATCCAGCCCGGTCAATTCGGCAATATCCGTTACCGTCATGTCATGAAATCCACGAAACCTGAAACCTTCCTTCATGCGGATCGCATCCAGGCGCCCAAGCAGGTTTGAACGGGGTACACCTAGGGCTTCCACATGGAAATGTCCCGCCATTTTGTCCGGCAGGTAAATAGCCGCCCCATTTTCGATTACAAAGGGCGCTGTAATGCCCAGGGCTTTGCGCAGCACATCAATTTCGGCTACCGTCTTGCTGCTGCAAAGAATCAGGGGAATGTGTCTGGCGGCAATAAGTTCAAGCGCTTGTCGCGCTGCATTCCAGCTGTAGTCATGATGATCAAGCAGGCTGCCATCAAGGTCTGTAATAACAATTGTTTGAGCTGCCATCTTTCAATTTGCCGACGAAAAACCTATATTCCCCACTACCTGAACAGGCTATGCAAGAATGGTTCCTGCCTGTAATTTCGATTTTTACGGCACCAAAACTACCAATAACGCCCCAAAAACAGGCATCAGGTACTTTTATGAAGCATTGTGGTGCGCCAAGCGCACTGTTTTAGTGAAATGACCTCTTGTGTGATTCACCCGAATGTATAACAGCAACAAAGGAAGCAGCCTCTATGTACATTGATACCTCAACGCTCAACAACAAGGAGATGTACAAGTTCCTGATCGGGGGCGTGGCTCCAAGACCCATTGCCTGGGTAGGCACTCGAAGCAAGGATGGCATTAACAATCTGGCGCCCTTTTCCTTTTACAATGCCTTCAGTTCCACACCGCCCATTGTTGGGTTTTCCACCATTCCGCGCCTGGATGGCCGCAAGAAAGACTCTCTGCAGAATGTGATCGATACTGGCTGCTTCACATTGAGCAGCGTCAGCCACAAGCTGGTCCCGGCCATGAGCAAATCTGCAGCCCTGCTGGAACCGGAGGAGGATGAATTCACTTTCGCCGGTCTGGAACCTGCAGAAGCAAAGAACATCAAGGCCCCCTATGTGAAAGAGGCGCTTCTGGTCTTTGAATGTGAAGTGCACCAGATTATTTCATTCGGTGAAGTGGAAGGATCCGGCAACCTCGTCCTTGGTCAGATCAAATACATCAATATTGATGACAGCATCTACAAGGATGGCTATGTGGATTTTGCAACCCTCGATCCTGTCGGCCGCCTGGCAGGCAACTGGTACGCCACCATCCGCGACAAATTTGAATTACAGCGAGGCTGAGCATGAACAAACTGGCTATTACCCTTCTCCTGACATTGGCTGGCCCCGTTTTGGCCCAGGGGATCGATGACAGCAGTATCACCACCCGGATAAACCGCGCCATTGAACGCAGCGATGAGCTTGAAGGGTCGGACATCCAGGTGACCAGTGTGAATGGCTTTGTCCTGCTCACCGGACAGGTCCTCAACGCCGACCAAAAGCAGAAAGCCTCCGTCGCCGTTGCATTCGCCACCGACGACATGCGCCGCCTAATCAACGAACTGGAAGTGGTAGATGCCTTGAACAG
>CAZBBS010000065.1:0-15253 GCA_964490145.1 uncultured Enterobacteriaceae bacterium | reverse complement strand
ATCCTACGCTGTTCAATCCCGGAGACAGTTTGGCAAACCCAGCTCCATGAAGATTCGAAGTGACCGCTTACTTGCTGTAAAAATCCTTAAATCCCTGGTATCCGGTAGT
Source organism: uncultured Enterobacteriaceae bacterium (assembly GCA_964490145.1). Taxonomy (GTDB): domain Bacteria; phylum Pseudomonadota; class Gammaproteobacteria; order Pseudomonadales; family Pseudohongiellaceae; genus Eutrophocola. The sequence continues at coordinate 15,144 of CAZBBS010000065.1, read as the reverse complement.
GGATCTCTCTCATCTCTGCTGACACAAACCGAGCAGGAAAATCCCGGGGCAAACAGTGCGTTAATCAGGGAATTCTGCTTTGGGGTCTGTCGCTGGTATCCGCGCCTGGACGCTGTGGCATCCAGGCTTCTGGACAAGCCCCTTAGAAGCAAGGACAGCGATGTCCACTGCCTGATTCTGCTTGGCCTGTACCAGTTGCTCTACATGCGCATACCCGACCATGCTGTGATAAATGAAACGGTCGCTGTCACCCGTGAACTGCGAAAAGACTGGGCTCGTGGGCTGGTCAATGCCATTTTGCGTCAGGCCCAGAGGAATAAAACCGAATCATCTGAAGAAGTATTGACTGAAACAGAGCGCTACGCCCATCCAGCATGGCTGATCGATAGGCTGAAGCAGGATTGGCCGCAGGCGTTTTCTGACATCATGGCAGCTAACAATACCCAGGCTCCCATGACACTTCGCCTGAATATACAGCGCTGTGATCGGGACAAGTACCTAGAAATGCTTTCGGAGAGTGGAGTAAACGCTCACATTGGTTCTTACGCCCCAACAGCTGTAATCCTGGAAAATCCGGGGGATGTACAATCTTTACCGGGTTTCAACGACGGCATCGTCAGCGTCCAGGATGAAGCTTCGCAACTCGTTGCAAAGGTTATTGGCCCACGTGCAGGCCAGCATGTCCTGGATGCTTGCGCTGCCCCAGGCGGCAAAACAGGTGCCCTGTTTGAATGCTGTACTGGCGACCTTCATATCACTGCCCTGGATAATCAATCATCCCGGCTGGATCGGGTGAGTGAAAACCTGAATCGACTGGGTTATCAGGCCAGACTGATTAGTGCTGACGCCGCCAATCCGGAAACCTGGTGGGATGGCGAGCTGTTTGATGTCATTTTGCTGGACGCTCCCTGTTCCGGCACAGGTGTTATCCGTCGACATCCTGATATCAAACTGCTTCGGACAGAAACTGACATTGCCCGCCTGACAAGCCTGCAGCGCCATTTGCTGGACAGCCTGTGGCCCCTCCTGAAACCCGGCGGCAAGTTCCTGTACTCCACATGTTCTGTCCTGCGGGTTGAAAACACCGATCAGGTAGCACAATTTCTGGCATCTACCCCTGATGCCCTATCCCTGCCATTGGATCTTCCCGGCACGTTGGACTGCCCAGCCGGCAGACAGTTTTTGCCGCAAATCAATGGCGTGGATGGATTCTTTTATGCTTTGATGGAAAAAGCCGTCGTATGAGCACTGTCTTTATCCACATTGACTTTAAGTCTTTTGGCCAGAAGGACTATAATCCCGCCGAAAGTTTTGCTGTTTCCCGGAGTTTTCACCAGCCATGAAGATCATCATTCTCGGCGCCAACAAGGTGGGTGCTGCGCTGGCCGAAAATCTTGCCAAAGAGGCCAATGACATTACCGTTGTTGACCCGAATGCCAATCGATTGCGAGAGCTCAAGGACCGTTTGGACATTGCCACGGTGGAAGGCCAGGTATCCTTCCCGGATGTCCTGACCCAGGCCGGTTGCCGTGATGCCGATATGCTCATCGCCATTACCGAAAGCGACGAAATCAATCTGGTAGCCTGCCAGATTGCCTACTCCCTGTTCCACACCCCGAAAAAAATCTGTCGCTTGCGTTCCAGTTCCTACGTCTCCGAAAAGAAACTCTTCGGCCCCGAAGGTATACCCATTGACGTGGTGATAAGCCCGGAACAGGAAGTTTCCCATTACATCAGAAGCCTGATCTCCTTGCCGGGTTCGTTACAGGTTCTGGACTTCGCCAATGGCAAGGTACAACTGGCCGCTGTTAAAGCCACCCGGGGAAGCCCCCTTGTGGGACAGGAAATCAGAACCTTCCGCGAGCATATTCCCAACGTCGATACCCGCGTTGCCGCCATCTTCCGACGTGATCGCGCCATCATGCCTGAAGGTACAACCATCATCGAGGAAGGCGATGAGGTGTTTTTTATAGCCGCCAAGGAAAATATTCGCGAGGTTATGAGCGAACTGCGGCGGGTCGATAACCCCTATAAAAACATCATGATTGCCGGTGGCGGCAATATCGGTGAGCGTCTGGCGGCATTACTGGAAGGGTCCTATCGCACCAAGATCATCGAAATGAATTACGAACGTTGCAAGGACCTGACCGAAAAACTCAAATCGACGACGGTGCTAAACGGTGATGCATCTGATCAGGAAATGCTGATCGGTGAAAATATCGAGGATACCGATGTATTCCTGGCGCTAACCAACAATGACGATGCCAATATCATGTCTTCCCTGCTCGCCAAACGCATGGGTGCAGCCAGGGTCATGACACTGATCACCAACCCGGCCTATGTGGACCTGATCCAGAGCGGTGAAATTGATATCGCCATTTCTCCCCAGCAAGCCACTATCGGCAGCCTGCTTACCCATATTCGTAAAGGCGATGTCGTAAACGTCTACTCATTGCGTCGTGGTGCTGCAGAAGCCATGGAAGCCATTGCTCACGGAGATAAAAACACATCCAAGGTGGTAGGACGGCAAATAGCTGACATCAATTTGCCTGAAGGCACAACCATTGGCGCCATCGTCCGGGACGACAAGGTCTATATCGCCCATGATGATATCGTCATTGAGACTGACGACCACGTCATCATGTTTATGGTGGATAAAAAGCATATTGCTGAACTGGAAAAGCTGTTCCAGGTTGGGCTCACGTTCTTCTAGTCTACGACGACTGGCAGACAGGCATTGAAACCGTAAAATGGGAAATTCATGAATCTGGGCGTCATTTTTCGCATTCTCGGGACCTTGCTGATGCTCTTCAGCCTGACCCACCTGCCGCCAGTAATGGTTTCCCTTTACTACAAAGATGGCGATGCCCATGCCTTTATCGCCACCTTCCTGGTCACTCTTTTCAGCGGTTTTGCCCTGTGGGCATTGACCATGAATAATCACCGCGAACTCAGAACACGCGATTGCTTCATGGTGGTCACCCTGTTCTGGGCCGTGCTTGGTCTGTTCGGGAGCATCCCCTTCCTGTTCTCCGAAACCCTGCATATGTCAGTGACGGATTCGCTGTTTGAGTCCATCTCCGGCCTGACCACAACCGGTGCTACGGTCCTTACCGGCCTGGATGAACTGCCGAAATCCATTTTGTATTACCGCCAACAGCTCCAGTGGCTTGGCGGCATGGGTATTATTGCCATTGCTGTAGCAATTTTGCCTATGCTCGGCATAGGTGGTATGCAGCTGTATCGCGCTGAAAGCCCGGGGCCAGTTAAGGACAACAAACTTCTGCCACGGGTAACAGAAACTGCCAAGGCTCTGCTATTCATCTATCTTGGCCTGACCCTGATATGTGCAATTGCTTACTTCGCCGCAGGAATGAGCATTTTCGATGCTGTTGGCCACAGTTTCGCTACAATTTCCATCGGTGGTTTTTCCACACATGATGCCAGCATGGCCTATTTCAACAATGAAGCCGTTGAGTTTATTGCCGTGATTTTCATGATCATTTCAGGGGTGAATTTTGCCCTGCACTTTTTTGCCTGGCAGCACAAAAGCTACAAGCATTATTTCAGGGACACAGAATTTGTGTTCTACATTAATCTGCTGGCCGGGATTTCCCTGATCAGCGTCATATTCCTGTACTTCTCTGATACCTATGTGTTCAGGGATGCTGTTTTCAAGGGCATCTTCGAAGTGGTTTCCATCACAACCACAACGGGTTTCAGTACGGCGGACTTCAGTATTTGGCCGACTTTTCTTCCCTACCTGCTTTTCTATATGGCCATCATCGGTAGCTGTGCCGGCTCAACCGGTGGCGGAATGAAGGTCATTCGTATCGTTTTGATTATCAAACAGGGCTTTCGTGAAATTGAAAAACTGATTCATCCCAACGCCGTTATTCCTATCAAGGTTGGCGACCGTCGGGTACCTGATCGCGTTATTGAATCCGTCTGGGGATTTTTCTCTGTCTATGTCATGGCCTACATGGTCATGTTGCTGGCATTGCTGGCTACCGACCTGGATATCACGACCGCCTTTACGGCGGTTGGCGCCAGCATCAACAATCTTGGTCCAGGCCTGGGAGAAGTGACTTACAGCTATGGCTCCTTACCAAACATCGCCAAATGGATTTTATGTTTTGGGATGCTGCTTGGCCGCCTGGAAGTCTTCACGCTTTTGGTATTGATTTCACCCCATTTCTGGCGGAACTGATTACAGGCCTTTTGGATTTTCAGTATTGCTTCAAGGTACTGTCCAACGCATCCAGTACCTGTGCGGGTGTAAAAGCCTGCATACAGGCGGACATCAAATTCCCTCGATATTCACCAAACTGACAAACACGCTTGTAGCAGGGTGAGCAGGGAAATGCCTTTCCCTGAGCATGCACCTGCAACTGGTGCTGCCCACTTGTGCCAATCAGGGTATGACTGGTGGGGCCATACAAGGTAACGGCTGGTGTCCCAATCATGGCGCCCAGGTGCGCAAGGCCGGTATCGCAGCACACCATGCCTTTGGCCTGGCTAATCACACCGCCTATTTCACTCAAGCTCATTCTGGGAATGGTAATGGCGTTGTTATGGGCCCCGGCTATTTTGGCTGCTCGTTCCAGTTCCTCCTGGTTGCCGCCTGGCAAAACCACATCAAGCTTTCTGTCTCCCAGCTGTTCAATAAGCTTATGCCAATGAGCCTCTGGCCACAGCTTGGTAGTCCAACTGGCGTTATGCACAAGAAACACAAAGTTATCAGGCAGGTCTATTGCAGGCTTGATAAACGCATCCTGTCTCAGGCCATAATTGATCGGCGCCTCGGGTGTCGGATAATTCAGCGCTCTGGCAAAAAGTTCACGCTGCCGACTAATGGCATGCTGCTGCCTTTCAATGGAATGTCGATATTTATAGGCTAAAAACGCCGGTTGTTCGGCAACGCTTCCACTGTCCATGCCATGCACATTACCCTGGCGTAGCATGCTGATGAGCGCGCTTTTAACATTATTCTGGGCATCAATAATAACATCGTATTTTTTTTCATTGAGGCCACGACGAAAGGCCTTGAATTCACCTTGGGTCAAGGACTGCCAAAAATTTTTCTTCCAGCGCCGGTGTGCACTTTTATAGATATGATCAACGGCAGGATGCCATCGTGGCACTTCGGCAAACGCTTCATCCACCACCCAGTCAAACCGTATCCCCGGATACTGTTCACAAGCATCACTGAGAGCAGGCAGGGCATGCATCAGATCACCCATGGACGTCAGTTTTATAACAAGGACATGTAAGTTGTTGATGCGCCTGCTCCGGGAGTAGAGGGAATGTTATTTAAGGCATCCCGATTTGATTATTTGCCTAACAGTTTTTTCAATTTTGCTGTCCACCCATGCCGCCTGCCATGTTTGTTAGCGGCTTTATCATCTTCAACGAAATTGATCTGGATTGACTGTCTGATGCCTTCAAATGCTGGATAACCGTGCCAGCAATTTTCGGTTACTTTAAACGCAATCATGGTGCCTGCATCAGGCTTCACTTCAGCAACATAGTCATCCATGTTTTCACTGCGTAAAATTCTCAGCCGACCGGTTTTTGCTTCCCAGGATTCATTGAAATAGATAAGTATGGTCGCCATTTTTGATTTGGAGTCTGTGTGAATGCGACCATCTTTTGCCCGTGAGTATCCACGCAAGGTAATCACCATTGGCCTGTCATGCAGATCCAACTCCAGCTTTTCAGAAATAATCCGCCTGAATTCCGGACCATTCAATTCTTCCACCAATTGATTAAATCGAGGTCCTGGCTGGACTTCGCTCAACGCCACGCTTCCCCCCATGGTTAATTCCGGAAAATCATCAAGCACATCTTTGACATGTGCCTCTACGACAGACTGCTCAACCACAAAAAAGGGGAAGGGCACCGTACTTGTCTGCGCTGCATTTACAGCGTTCAGGTTAAGCAAACTGGTCATCAGAACTCCTGACTTGATTCCTGTTAAATTATTCCGCGGCTGATTTGGGCATTCAATAGGGCCTGTTCTCTCCTGCGGGCATACGCTTGAAACGCTTGTATTCCCACTGATACTGTTCAGGGCATAGCTGAACTGCCTTTTCCACGGCTTGATTCATGGCCGTCAATGATGCCTGCATATGCTCGGCATATATTTCATGTTCGGGTTCCTGGAAAACCACGTGCCATCCATGTTTTCCATCGACACACGCCCTGATTGCCGAGCCCATTATCACCCTGGCCCCTGTTTTCCATGACAGGCGAGATACCAGCGTCATCGTCAGTGCTGGCTTCCCAAAAAACGGAGCAAACTCACCCCCGGATTCAGGGGGAACCTGATCTGGCAAAATGCCGGCTATTTCGCCGCATTTCAATGCTTTTAACAGCGAGATAACACCTTTATTATCTGTTGCCACCAGCGAGGCATCATATCGACTCCTCGCTTGTCGAATAAACTGGTCAACCAGTTCGTCCCGAGGCGGCTGATATAACAAATTGAGAGGGCCACAGCCACAATGGCTCAAGTAAATGCCCAGTATTTCCCAGTTACCCAGATGAGGCGCAATGAGAATGACCCCTTTGCCCTCAGCTGCCGCCGCCTCAAGCAAAGGCAACCCCTCGACAGACAGCACGTGCCCCAGCACTTTTTCCGCCGGCCACAGCCAGGCTGCACCGGCTTCACACACGGTTTGAAATGTATTGATTATGCTCGCCTTGGCAAGAAGCGTGCGCTCACTTTTACCGGTTTCCGGGAAGCACAGCGCCAGGTTTATCCGGGTTGTTTTCACCATGGATGATCCCAGCAGCCAGCATATCCAGCCCAGGCAGGCCCCAACTGCCCTGGCCATACCAAGAGGCATTAGCGCCAGGATTTTCACGAGCAGGATTAACAAGCGTGATTTCACATTTTAACCAGTCAGTTCAGCGGATTTCCTGAGCTTGCAGGGGCAGGGGAATCGCAGTTAACTCTCGCTATCACGCCGGGTTTTTAGCATAATTAGCGCTTTTTTAAACCAAGCACCATTTTATCCGAAATCACGCGTTCAGGAGCCATTTTTGAGTCATTCGGCACCCGTTGATGTATCAACTTTCCAGGGATTGATCCTCGCCCTCCAGCAATTTTGGGCTGACCACGGCTGTGTGATCATCCAGCCTCTGGATCTGGAAGTTGGGGCAGGCACCTTTCATACAGCGACCTTTCTGCGAGCCATTGGCCCTGAAAGCTGGAATAGCGCTTATATCCAGCCTTGTCGACGCCCGACCGACAGTCGCTATGGGGAAAATCCCATGCGCCTGCAGCACTACTACCAGTTCCAGGTTATCCTGAAGCCTTCACCGCTGAATATCCAGGAATTGTATCTAAAATCGCTCAACTACCTCGGAATTGACACGAACGTGCATGATATACGTTTCGTTGAAGATAACTGGGAGTCACCTACACTGGGCGCCTGGGGGCTGGGATGGGAAGTCTGGCTAAATGGTATGGAAGTTACCCAGTTTACCTATTTTCAACAGGTCGGTGGACTGGAGTGCTTCCCGGTTAGCGGCGAGATTACATATGGTATAGAGCGTATTGCCATGTACCTGCAGGGTGTTGACAGTATTTTTGATATCGTCTGGGCCAATACTCCCAACGGCACTGTCACCTATGGCGATGTTTTTCACCAGAACGAAGTGGAGATGTCTGCCTATAACTTCGAATTTGCCAATGTCGACAATATGTTTCGACAGTTCGAAGACTGCGAAACCCAGTGTCAGTTTCTTATCGAGCAACAGCTGGTCCTGCCGGCATATGAGATGGTTCTGAAAGCATCCCATTGTTTCAACCTTCTGGATGCCCGTTCTGCCATTTCTGTGACTGAGCGGCAGCGATATATCCTGCGTGTACGCACCATGGCCAGGTTGGTTGCCCAGGCATATTATGATTCTCGCGCCAGGCTGGGCTTCCCGCTGGCACCTGAAGAACTACGAAACGCTTGCCTGGAGAAGTACAACCATGAGTAAGCAGGATCTGTTAATAGAAATCGGTACCGAAGAGTTACCGCCAAAAGCCCTCGCGAACCTGTCAAAAGCCTTTCTGTGGGAAATAGAACAGGGGCTTAAAAACCAGCAGTTGGCTTTTTCTTCCAGCAAGGCCTTTGCTACACCTCGCCGACTGGCGGTGATTGTCAACGACCTTGACCTGATGCAGCCGTCAAGTGAAATGGAACGATTCGGGCCTGCCATCCAGGCAGCATTCGATGCTGATGGAAAACCCACGAAAGCTGCAGAAGGTTTTGCCCGCTCTTGCGGTGTGGACGTTTCCCAGCTGGCACAGAAGGATGATGGCAAGGTCACAAAACTCTTTTTTTCTGCAGTAAAGGAAGGCCAGCCAACAGATACATTGCTGCCTGCCATCATCAACCAGGCCCTGGGCGCCCTGCCAATCCCCAAGCGCATGCGCTGGGGCAGTGCAAGAGATGAGTTTGTCAGGCCGGTGCATTGGGTGATTATTTTACTGGGCAGCAGTGTCGTCCCTGCAACGGTGATGGGCATTGACTCAGGGAATGAGAGCAGGGGACACAGGTTTCATCACCCTGACACCTTTGTTGTCAACGGTAGCCAGGATTATGAATCTGCCTTGCTCAAAGCCAGAGTTGTTGCCGATTTCAGTAAACGCCGCGACATGATACGGAAGCAAATCATCGAGCAGGCCGAGAACATCAATGCGCGGGTGGTAATTGATGAGGATCTGTTGGATGAGGTGACCGCTCTGGTGGAGTGGCCTGTGGCACTGACAGGGACATTTGATGAGCGTTTTCTCGATGTTCCCAAGGAAGCACTCGTATCATCCATGAAGAATCACCAGAAATGCTTTTACCTGGAAGATGCCAATGGCCTGATCAAACCAAACTTCATTACCATCAGTAATCTTGATAGCACACACCCTGAACGCGTAATCGCCGGTAACGAAAGGGTAATACGACCACGTCTTGCTGATGCCGAGTTTTTCTTCCAGCAGGATAAAAAGCACTCTCTTGAAAGCCGTCGCGAAAAACTCAAGACAGTAATTTTTGAGCAGACCCTGGGCACTGTTTTTGAAAAATCCCAACGCGTGACCTCTCTGGCCCGATTCATCGCCGAACACATCGGGGCAGATCAGGCTCTCGCTGTTCGTGCTGCTGAGCTCGGAAAATGCGATTTGTTATCGGGTATGGTCGGCGAATTTGCAGAACTGCAGGGTATTATGGGCTATTACTACGCGCTTCATGATGGCGAACCCGCAGAAGTTGCCCAGGCCCTGAACGATCAGTATTTACCACGGTTCTCTGGTGATGAACTACCTGGAAGTCAGACCGGCATCGTTCTCGCACTGGCTGAACGCATCGATACTATTGTTGGCCTGTTCGGCATCGGCCAACCGCCTACAGGTTCCAAGGACCCTTTTGCCCTGCGTCGTGCAGCACTTGGCATACTGCGCATCATTGTAGAAAAGAATTTATCGATAGAACTTGCGCCCTGCATTCAACACGCTGCCAGTCTCTTCAGTAACCTGCCAAAAGCTGATCAGGTGGAGACAGCGGTTCTGGATTTCATTTTTGAGCGTTTCCGCGCCTGGTATGCAGACGCCGGCGTACCAGCCCATGTCTTTCACGCTGTAGATGCCGTGCGCCCGGCCAGCCCCCTAGATTTTGATCACAGGATTAAAGCGGTTTCAGCATTCACCGCATTACCTGAAGCAGAAGCCCTGGCCATGGCCAACAAACGCGTATCCAACATTCTGGCCAAGCTGGATACCCAACCCTCAACCACAGTCGATGAAACACTTTTGACTGACGAAGCGGAAATTGCCCTTTATCAACTGTTGGTAAAATTGCATGCTGATTCTGCACCACTTTTACAGTCACAGTCTTATGAGCAGGCACTGGCTTTAATGGCCAGCCTGCAGTCTGGTGTTGATCGTTTTTTTGATCAGGTCATGGTGAATACTGACGATCTCGCTGTACGTTCCAACCGGCAAGCGCTGCTGCAGCAATTGCGTCAGTTGTTTCTGCATATTGCTGATATTTCACATTTACAGGCAAACTAGCTGGAGCATATGGCTTTCCCAATCATTATTCTTGATCGTGACGGCGTCATCAATCACGACTCGGATGACTATATTAAAAATGAAGATGAGTTCTTTCCGCTTCAGGGAAGCATAGATGCCATCTGCCAGCTTTCACGGGCCGGTTTTCGGGTTTGTGTTGCCACCAATCAATCTGGTCTGGCTCGTGGACTTTTTGATCAGTTCACACTGGCTCGCATGCATGAATTACTGCAAACCCTGGTTGAAGAACAGGGCGGGGAAATATCCGGCATCTTTTATTGTCCCCATGGACCTGATCACGGTTGCAAATGTCGCAAACCTGGCACCGGCCTGCTCGATCAGATAGAGGAGACGTTTGGCATACCAGTTGAAGGTTCCTGGTTTGTTGGGGATACAGACAAGGATATTGAAGCTGCCCGTCAAAAAGGTTGTAAACCAATTCTGGTTTTAACAGGCAAGGGTAGTCTGACACAAGCCACTATGGATCCTGAACGTCTTGCTGATGTACCTATTTTTGATGATTTATTCGCTGCGACCATGTTTATTCTTTCTTCACAGCAACCTGCATAACAGATGTTAAAACGATGATGCTCTTACGCTCCTTGTTTTTTTATCTGGGTTATTATGGTTATCTGATACCCCATGCACTTTTGTGTATCGTTTCCAGTCCATTTCTTTCCATTCAATCCCGCTATCGTTATTACCTCCTATGGAATGCCTTTACCTTGTGGTGGTTCAAAATTACCTGCGGTGTAAAGTACGACGTAAGCGGCAAGGAAAATATCCCCAATGAAGTCTGTGTCATTCTGGCCAATCACCAAAGTCCTTGGGAAACCCTTTTTCTTTACTGGGAGTTTCGTCCAGTTTGCGCCATTTTGAAAAAAGAACTGTTGAACATTCCATTTTTCGGTTGGGGTCTGCGACTTCTTAACCCCATAGCCATTGATAGAAGTAAACGCAATAAATCCCTGCAGCAACTACTTGACCAGGGTAAAAATCGTCTGGATGAAGGTATTAGTGTCCTGATATTTCCTGAAGGCACCCGGGTAGCACCTGGTGTGGTAAAGAAGTTTTCTGCTGGCGGGGCCGAACTGGCTATTGCTTCCGGCTTTCCGGTAATACCGGTCGCTCATGATGCCGGCCATTGCTGGCCAGCCCACAAACTTGTCAAACATCCAGGAACTGTGAAGGTGGTAATAGGCAAACCCATTAACACCTCTGGCAGGGAATCAAGGGAGTTGATTCAGGAAGTTGAAGCCTGGATCAGGCAGGCCATCTGAACGCCTGGACAAATTTTCCAGACGTAAACTGTTGATGCAGACTGATCAAATATCCAGGTTGGATACTTTCAGGGCATTGGTTTCTATGAATTCACGCCGTGGCTCGACCTGGTCTCCCATCAACGTGGAAAACAGCTGATCGGCCCCCATAGCATCATCAATATTCACCTGAGTCATCCGCCTGAATTCCGGATCCATAGTAGTCTCCCACAACTGGCCTGGATTCATCTCACCCAGCCCTTTGTAGCGTTGCAGATAAATACCGCGCATGGCTTCTTTCATTAACCAGTCCAGTGCTTCCTTGAAATTCTTGACCGTTTGAGTCTTGTCACCACGTTTCACATAAGCGCCTTCTTCAAACAATCCTGACAGTTTTTCGCCCAGGGCAAGGATTTCACGATACTCCTGTGACTTGAACAATTCCGGTCGCAACGTGGTTTTTCTGGATACTCCGTGAATGATGGATTTAACCTGCGGCTCAAATACCCGCTCCTCTTCATCACGAATAACACTAAAGGTGTAAAGTGCGCCGGAGCTGCTGCTTTGGGCGATATTGGCTTCAAGGTTGTTTGTCCAGGTCTGAACGGTTTCCTCATTGGCCATATCGTCAATGGTCAGCGCTTTAAGGCTGATCAGCTGATCCAGTACTTCAGCCGGATACAAATGCGACAAACGTTTTATAATTGAACGGACGTTTCTGTATTCATTAACAATGGCTTCCAGTGCATTGCTGCTGATGCCGGGAGCGTTCGCATTAACATGCAGGCTGGCATTTTCCAGGGCATTCTGGGTTTGAAACTGGGTCAGCTCTTCATCATCTTTCAGGTACTGTTCCTGTTTGCCTTTACGGATCTTGTAAAGCGGTGGTTGTGCAATATATATATGGCCGCGTTCCACCAGTTCCCGCATCTGACGGAAAAAGAAGGTCAACAGCAGTGTGCGGATATGAGATCCATCCACGTCCGCATCAGTCATGATGATAATGCGATGATAACGCAGGCTTTCCGGATCAAACTCCTCTGATCCGATACCGCAGCCTAGCGCCTTGATCAAGGTGCCTATTTCAGCCGAACTTAGCATCTTGTCAAAACGGGCTTTTTCCACATTCAGAATTTTGCCCTTCAAAGGCAGAATCGCCTGATTCTTACGATTTCTACCCTGTTTGGCAGATCCTCCCGCGGAGTCACCCTCCACAATGAAGATTTCTGAAAGGGCAGGATCTTTTTCCTGACAGTCTGCCAGCTTACCTGGCAAACCTGCGACATCCAGCGCCCCTTTACGACGGGTCATTTCGCGCGCCTTGCGAGCAGCTTCCCGGGCCCTGGCAGCATCAATCATTTTGCTGACGATACTTTTGGCTTCCTGCGGGTTCTCCATCAGGAAGTCGTTAAACTGACGACCCATTTCCTGTTCTACAGCGCCCTTCACTTCCGAAGAAACCAGCTTGTCTTTGGTCTGAGAGGAAAACTTGGGATCTGGCACTTTGACAGAAATAATGGCGGTCAGCCCTTCACGGGCATCATCGCCTGATGTCTGGATTTCCTTGCCTTTCTTGCCTTCCAGTTCCTTGTCTATATAGTTTTTCAATACGCGGGTTAATGCACCCCTGAATCCGGCAAGGTGAGTACCGCCATCCCGTTGTGGGATGTTATTGGTGTAGGCGTAGATATTTTCCTGGTAACCATCGTTCCATTGCAGCGCAATTTCGATGCCGATGCCTTCATTTTCGGCGGAGAAGTGGAATATTTTATTGATTGGCGTTTTATTCTGGTTCAGATAGTTAACAAAGGCTTCCAGGCCGCCATCATACTGAAAGGTTTCGGTCTTATCGGTCCTTTCATCGGACAGCTCAATAGCAACCCCGGCATTCAGAAAGGCCAATTCTCTAAGTTTCTTGGCCAAAATGTCATATTCAAACTCGATATTGCTAAACGTATCAACTGACGGCTTGAAATGACACATCGTTCCAGTCTGATCTGTGTCACCAACAATTTTCAGTGGTTCCTGGGGAACACCATGGTGGTAGGTCTGCTCATGGATATTGCCGCCACGGTGAATGGTCAGTTTCAAATAGGAAGAAAGTGCATTAACAACGGATACACCGACGCCATGAAGGCCGCCGCTGACTTTGTAGCTGTTATCATCAAATTTACCACCCGCGTGCAGGACGGTCATGATTACTTCAGCTGCAGACACGCCTTCTTCATGCAGATCTGTGGGGATTCCACGGCCATTGTCGGAAACGCTGACGGTCTCGTCACTATGGATAATGACTTTTATAAGATTGCAGTGTCCTGCCAGTGCCTCATCGATAGAGTTATCCACCAGCTCAAAAACCATATGGTGTAATCCGGTGCCATCATCCGTGTCACCGATGTACATACCTGGTCTTTTTCTGACAGCATCAAGGCCTTTTAGAACCTTGATACTTGATGAATCATAGGAGCTGTTTTCTGCCATTATGAATTCCGTCCCAACCTGTTTAACCGTCTGATTTTAAATAAAAAATCTACACCTGCAAAACTGTGTTATTTCTCTGTGTCAGCGGTGCATATTCTACCATGTTTCACGTGAAACAGCTTGTATTCTGTGTCAGTGAATCCACTCTCCTGGATAGTGTCCAAAAGCTCCTGATCATGGGTGCCCGTGATAAATAACTGGCCCCCCAGCTGCTTTAATAGTTTGCAGACTTTAATGCGGTTTGCCCTATCCAGCTCTGCAGGCAAATCGTCAATCAGGAACATACAGCGTTGAGAAGAGGTTTCAGCCAGGTATGCACCCTGGGCCAGCTTCATAGCACTGACCAAAAGCTTTTGCTGTCCACGACTCAGAATATCATCGGCATACTGGTTACCCATCTTTATTTTCAGGTCTGCCCGCTGTGGCCCTGGGCCACTATGACCAATGCTTGTGTCCCGCTCCAGGTTCCGGTCAAGAGCTTCTGCCAAACCTTCTTCGCCCCAGCCGCGATAATAACTGAAGCTGAGGTTCTCAATATGGATGAGCTCCTTCAGCATGACCTCCAGGACGGGCAGGAACTGATCCAGGTAACGTTTCCTCTGCTGGTCAATAATCTCGGCATGTCGTACAAATTCTTCGGTCCAGGGAATGATTTGTACTCTGGGGGCTTTTTTCTTTAAAAGAGCATTTCTCTGTTGAAGGCAGCGCTTGAACTCCCGCCAATGCTGGTGAAAACGATGTTCCACGTGGAACACTCCCCAGTCTATAAATTGCCTCCGGGTTTTCGGTCCACCTTCCAGAAGACGGAAGGCATCAGAGTTGAGCAGTTGAAATGGAAGATGGGAGGCCAGCTCTGCTGAGGAGGTTGCTTTGTCGCCGTTTACGCGTACCTGGGGCTGGTCATCCAGACTCCGGCTGGCGCCCAGAGATATGCCTGAATCAAGCACACCAAATACTGTGCACTCCCGAGAACCTTGTTGTATCAGCGGAGTTTGCTGGGTGTTACGAAAAGATCTGCCAAGTCCCAGGACATGAATGGCTTCCAGAATACTGGATTTACCACTACCATTTTCACCCGTAATAATATTAACGGAGTGGGCGGGAAACATGGTTTCCTGCCCTATATTGCGAAATTGTGTAATCTGGAGCTTATTGATGCTGGGCATGGCGTACCCTGCAAGAGGCGTGGTGGTTAATTACAACCTCATCGGCATAACAACATAAATGGCACTACTGTCCTCTGAAGACTGCAGCAGAGCGCTGCTATTGGGATCAGAAACCGTTATCTGGACATTATCAGTATCCAGGACATTGAGAACATCCACCAGGTACATGACATTAAAG
>CAZBBS010000064.1:13781-15447 GCA_964490145.1 uncultured Enterobacteriaceae bacterium | reverse complement strand
GGGGTCACAACCCTGGTGGATGCCGGCTCGCGCGGCGCCGGGAATGTCGACTCCATTATCCGTATTGCACAGCAGGCCCCCAATCGTGTGCGCCTGCTGCTCAACATCGGCCACCTGGGCAACAATCCCAATGGTCGTGCCGAATTTCTCGATGGCATCGCCCCGGGGGATGTCAGTCGCGCAAGAGCAGCCATTCACGAAAACAGGGCCTGGATAGTGGGCGTCAAAGCCCGTCTATCCCGAGGTGTCAGCGCCGACATCGACAAACAGGTGCTCAGGCGCGCCATTGCCGCTTCCGAACCTTCCGGTTTGCCGGTGATGATCCATATCGGTGATACGGCCACGGCGCTTCCCGAACTGTTATCGCTGCTGCGCCCTGGCGACATCGTCACGCATATGTACGCCCCCACACCCAATGGCATCCTGGATGCTGAAGGCAGGTTGCTGCCACAGGTGCGTGGAGCTCGCAACCGGGGCATCCGATTTGATTTCGGCAATGGTCTGAATGAACACTGGTCCTGGGAAGTTGCCGAAGCCGCCCTATCCCAGGACTTTCCACCAGACACCATCTCTTCGGATCTCAATGTCCCCGGGCGAAACGCCCAGGTGTTCAATCTGCCTACGGTCATGTCGAAGTTTTTACAGCTGGGTATGTCGCTTAACGACGTGATTGCCTGCGTGACCAGTCAGGCCGCTGCTACCTATGGTGAATTCCAGGCATTGGGATCACTGGCAGAAGGTTCAGTGGCGGATATCGCCATCATGGAGCTGGCTGAAGGGAAATTTGAGTACGTGGATAATTACAAAGGGACTCGGGAAGGCACACAAAAACTGCAGACCAGACAGGTCATTTTTCAGGGGCAGGTAATCTGAGCAAAATGTGATCAGGCTGTCATGTGTTCATGGGTCATGGCATCACGGCCCTTGAGCCAGGCATCAAATTTGGAAGCAGGCATCATTGCCCGGGGCATAGCCGGCATCCATGACCTGACAGATGAACAGATCGAACATATTGTCCTGTTCGCCCCCCTGCATGATATTGGCAAGATCGGCATTCCCGACAGCATCCTGCTCAAACCGGGGCGATTGGATCCTGAGGAAAGAGCCGTCATGGAAACCCACGTCAACAAAGGCCGGGATATTATCCAGAAGATTATCGGTGACTTTAACGTTCAGCATTTGTCGGATTCCAGCATCATGCTGAACCTGGTGGCCTGCCATCACGAATTCCTGGATGGCTCCGGCTACCCGAACGGCCTGAAGGGTGATGAAGTCCCCATCGAGGCCCGCATCATTACTGTTGCCGATATCTTCGATGCTCTCACCAGCCGCCGACCATACAAAAAGGCCTGGCCGCTGGATGAGGCCAAGGCAGAACTGCTTGGTATGGCCGATGCCGGCAAACTGGATCGTGATTGCATCCATGCCCTGTTTGCCGATGAATCCCTGTTGATCGATATCATCGAAAAACTGCCGGACGAAGTTCAGGCATAAGAGTCGTATCAACAGGCACGTTGACCAATCAGGGTTTTAGAGGCTGAGCCAGCATCCTGGCCATTTTGGTGGCATCGTCATTCTGGAAGCCGCGAATCCCGATTGACATCTCCTCATGCCCATCCCGTGGCTGATCGCAATAGGAGCGGAAAAGCCTGTCCCACAGGCTCAG
>CAZBBS010000064.1:0-13681 GCA_964490145.1 uncultured Enterobacteriaceae bacterium | reverse complement strand
GCAGGAAGCAGCAACCTTAGCACCACACTATTGAGCACACTGATGCCCAGATTGCTGAACCAGCGCCAGCTTTTGGCAAATGTCAGGGTACGCCGGGGAGCCAGAATTTCCAGAAAGGCGAGCAGAATAAAAATCCCGGAAAAGACAGCCAGCCGAATCTGGGCTTCATGTTCGACTATCGAGTTGCTCAACACCATCTTCCCATATCAGCACCGGGTTGATTATAGGGAAGGCAGCTTCAGGATTAAACGTTGGCGGATTCCGTAGAGCGCAGCGCCAGAACGGACAACACCAGCGCCACCAGTGCACACAGGGCTACAGCTGTCACCAGGGGAACCGGCGTATTGTTGAATACGGCACTGACAATGGCGATGGCAATCGCCCCCACCACCATCTGCAGGGTTCCACCAAGGGCTGCAGCTGTACCCGCAATCGGGCCATGCTCATCAAGGGCAAGCACCATAGAGGTTGGCAGCACCAGACCAAGAAAAGCATAGGTGGTCAACAGCAGGCCAACCAGCAGGGGGAAACTGTCAAATCCCAGCATCACCAGGGTGAACAGAATACAGGCGGACAGACAGTAGCCGCGAACAGCCCAGCGAATCACGTTCATCACGCCGAATTTCGCCTCCAGTGTGGCAGCCATCTGGCTGGCGGCAAAAAATCCGAAGGCATTCATGGCGAATGCCAGGCTGTACTGGATCGAGGTCAGTCCGTAAAAATCCATGTAGAGAAACGAGCTGGTCGCCAGGAAGGCAAAGAAACTGGCCATGCCCATACCGCCGATCAGCGTCAGGCCCATGTAGTGCTTGTCACGAAACAGGATGCCGAAGGCCTTGAACATACTGCCAAATTTGAAGGGTGTCCGGTTTTCCGGCAGCAGGGTTTCCCGCAGGCCGAATTTGGTCATGGTAAATCCCATGGCTGTGGCCAGCGCCACGGCAATGAATACCGCGCGCCAGCCGAACGGCACAATCACGGCACTGCCGAGCAAAGGTGCGAACATGGGCGATACAGCGATAATCAGCATGATCGTGGACATCAGACGGGTGGCATCATTGCCGGTATAACAGTCGCGGATCACCGCCCGCGGAATGGACATCACTGCTGCTGCACCTATGCCTTGCAGAAACCGCATGCCGATAAGAATCTCAATCGTAGGGGCCATGGCGCAGCCAACGGATGCCAGGGCGAACACCACCAGGCCGAAATACAGCGGCGGCTTGCGGCCGAACACATCCGATGCCGGGCCATAGGCGAGCTGGCTGACACCAAAGGAAATAAAGAACGCCATAAGGGTAGCCTGGGAGGCTGACACCGTGGCATTCAGATCCTCTGCGATGACCGGCATGGCAGGCAGGTACATATCAATGGCAAACGGGCCGATCCAGCTCAATGAGCCCAGGACCAGGGCCATCTTGATGATGTCTTTTTTCAAGGGAGTGATTCCGGATTGTCCCGGTTTGACCGGGTTCAAAAGGCCGCTATTATAACGACCCGGGCGTAAAAGTCAGGCCATGAGGATGAATTAGAGATATACGCCGACCTGCCCATCCTGTTCAACCACGTCATAGACACGGATACCCTGGCAGGGGCCTTCGTAGGCCGCATGGCAGGCGCCGTCATTCAGGGCAAACAGGTAACCATGCATGGGGCAGCGCAGCTGACCATCGATAACCAGCCCATCTTTCATCGGATAACCGGCGTGGGGACAGATATTGTCCACCACGCAAGGCTGGCCCTCATGAACTAGCAGCAGCAAATGATGTCCCGCCAACTGAAAAGCAGCACGGTACGCCGGATACAGATTGGCGGATTTTTCCAGGGGGTAAAAAGTCATTGTCATGCACGGGGGGCCCAGTAAAATTCAGGGTGACCATTTTACGCTGACATGACCTGCGGACACCAAATCATGACTGATTTTCCAGCTGTTACCCTGCACTACTTTGACTTGCGCGGCCGAGGCCAGTTTATTCGCGCCCTGCTCACCCACCGCCAGGTGCCGTTTACCGATGACAGGATCGTCCTGGCCAGGGATAACAGCAACTGGCCCGAGATCCGCAATGACCGGGATATCACCGGAGATTTCCAGAAACTGCCCTTCCTGCAATGGGGCGATACCCGCCTGAATGAAGTGCTGGTGATTCTCGATTTTCTGGATCGGACGCTAGGCGGTGTCGATGCAGACAGCCTTGCCTGGCTGCAGCATCGTCAGCTAACTTCGAGTGCTTTCCTGGATGTGCTTGTGCCCTGCGTCAACCTGATCTGGTGCGATATCTTCCAGCCCCAGACCAATGTGGCGGCAGCCACTGCCATTCTCAAAAACCGGATGGGCATGCACCTGGCCACACTCAACCAGACCCTGACGCAATGGTCATGGATACAGGACATGAACAACCGGGATGTGATGGCAGCGGACGCCGTGTTATGGGAGGCACTGGACGTGGTCAGGTTGACCTTTGATGATCACGTCAGTTTCGATGATCTGGAGCAATTGGCCGGGTTTTACGAAAACTGCCCCGGAGCCGGAACCTTCAAGCAGCTGCTGGCTGCCAAGCCCCAGACCATCACCGGCAGGCCCGGGGAAGCCGAAGCCTTGCAGGTGATTCATGGCAGTTTGAATGAGAATGGGTGATCCTCTGCCATGAAGCAAAAACGCCCTGGTTGTCAGACCAGGGCGTTAATGTTTTTTTCAATACTTCAGGCCCGGTCAGAATCCACAGGTCTGGGCGCGTGATTCACCAACCTTGATGCGCAAGGTACCATCACCATAGCTGCCCTCGCGATTATACATCTCACTTCCATTCAGGCTACTGGCACCATAGGACCAGTTTGGAAGGTATCCATTGAAAGCTAAACCCCCAATACCCCATTCACTACACCAGCCACTTGCCCCCCCTCCACAGGCGCTTCCATAATAATTTCCATGACTGGCGTTGGTGTGATTCCATACGCCGCCATTATCCTTGTACCATTTATCCCAACTTCCACTCACCAGATAAGAACTGCCCTGATAATTACCAAGGTAATTATTGACATACCAGGCGGCATTGGTCGAACACCAGGCATAGGTTCCCTGCCTGCTGGTGCTTGCTTCAACCAGGATAAAAGAACTTGAAGAAACCGACACGGAGCTGAAAAAATCTGCCAGCTCTGATCCATCAAAGTCATCAGCTGTGGTATCAACGAGTAGCAATTCGTCACCAGAGGGCTGATTTTCAAGCAACTGCATCCTGGCATCCAGCCCTGCCAATGCGCCCGCCAGACTCTGGAGGTCTGACTCCTGCTGGGCCAGGGCCTGTTCAGCCAGACCAACACGGCTGAGTAGGTCGGTAATTTCAGCCTGGGCAACGGACATCTGACCATTGAGCAACGTTACCGACGCCATCAGGTTACCGATGTCAGCACTGTTTGCATCAATGGCAGCCTGCAGGGCTAGCAGCTCCTGACCTAACTGAAGGGAAAGCTCATTGAGACCAATGCTCAGGCTATCCACTTCAAAGCGCAGACCGGCCAGCTGGTTACGGATATCCGCAATATCAGCCTGGTGCTGGAACTGCAGATCATGGAGCTCACTGAGGATGGCCCCTGATACATTGGCCAGGGCAGCATTCAAGAACCCTATTTCTTCCATGGCACCAGCGATGTCCTCGGCATTGACCAGCACCTGCCCTTCCAGGTTAGACAGCCTGCCACTCACGTCATTCACATCCTCTTCCAGGGAAATAATGGATGACATCAATTCACTTCTGAGTTGGGCAATACCCGAGATTCTTGCTGCCGCTTCCTGGGCCACGGCTGCTGCCGCTTCGGCTGCCACGGCAGAATCACCGGCTTCCCTGGCTGCAGCTTCGGCGCTAATCGCAGAGGCATTGGCGCCGGTTGCCGCTGTGTTGGCCTGAATCGCTGCACTGTTGGCATCGATCGCCGATGCATTGGCACTGGTCGCCGCCGTGTTGGCTTCTATAGCCGACTCGTTGGCATCAATTCGTGCGGTATTGGCATCAATGGCGGCATTGACGGCTTCTTCAGCAGCATCAATGGCGCTTTGCAATTCCTGAAAAGGCTGTCCATTGCTGGCACCCCGGCTGTTGCCATTTTGCGCATGAACCGGCAGTGAAGCTGCCAGTCCCAGGCATAAAATGGATGTATACAGGTTAAGTCGTTTCATAATCCCACCTCTGTTTTTATATTTACGTTGGTTCTAGCGAACCTCGAGTGGACAAATCCAAACCGAACCTGAATAAAGCCCAATGGGAACCAGAAAATGGGAAATCGCGATTCAAACTTGCCTGACTACCTACTGTTGCCAGGATGGGAAATGTCCCAGGTTTAGCTGTAATTCCGGCTAAACCCGGGAGTGAAATAAAGAGGAGAAATTGACGAAGTCAGGTATCAGGGAACGATCGAAACATCCAGGATCATCACCGGCTGCTCATCCAGTGCTTCCAGATATTCACCACCATTGGCCCAAAGCAGCCCCTGGTTCAAACCGCCATTGGGATCGCCCACAGGAATGAAGGCATCTACCGCGTCCATCCCGGAAGTCACCATACCAAAGGTGGTGAAGTTGTACTGGGGATCGGCCAACCGGTTGTTTTCGGCATAGTTGATGAACACCTGGGTAGAGTTGGTGTTGGGCCCGGCCTTGGCAAATGCCAGGGTGCCGCGCTCCAGTGCAAACAGGGTGGGGTCGTCATCAAAGTTGTTGTCCTGCCATGCGGGATATTCATCGCGCCAGTTGATGCCGAACTGGGCTACGAACCCCGGCACTACGCGAAACACAGGTGTATTGTCGTAAAAACCAGCCTCCACCAGCTCCACAAAACGTGCCGCTGCATTGGGCGCGGCCTGGGGGTAGATATCGATGGTGATGTCCCCGGCTTCCGTCTGCATCAGTACGGTGGTTTTTTCAGTGAGTTCGGGAACACTGTCTTCCATGCCTGGCAGTGGCACCAGGCCTGGGACCGGTACAGCTGCTTCAGCAACAGCCGATGCGTCAGAAGTCGCATCAACTGCCGCTTCTTCAGCCGGGGCATTGCTGTCACCACCGCAACCCGCCAGCAGCAGGGCCGAGACCAGTACAGAGAAAGTAAACATGGGTTTCATAAGTGAATCCTGTCGTTGTTGCTATTGAAGATAGGTCCAGGTCAGAAGTGCATCAAGCAGTTCTGCGCCCGGTCCGCGATCAGCCAGTTCGTGATTGACCATACCACTGACGGCGAAAATCCGGTTGCTTTGCGAATACACAAATCCGTTCACTGCGGCCACTTCATCCAGTGAACCAGTTTTCACATGCATACGACCGGACATGTTTGTCCCCCTTACCCTGTTGCGCATGGTGCCATCCATCCCGTTGATGGGCAGGGAAGCGACAAATTCCGGCATGTAGGGGCTGATCCAGGCGCTTCGCAGAATATTGTTGAGCAATTGTGCCGTTACCCGGGTATCACGGGACAACCCGGCACCATTGCTCAGGCTCAACTGGGTGGAATCCAGGCTTTTGAGTTCCAGATAATTCTTCATGGCCTCGATCCCTTTCTCTACGGTAGCCGGCGGCCCCAGTACTTCTGCCCCCAGTGTAAGAAGCAGGTGACGGGTCATCAGGTTGTTGGAAAATTTGTTGATGGATTTGATGATGTCGGACATCGGCACTGAATTCCAGACCACGATGGGTTCAAGCTCATCAGGAACCTGGCCGTGACTCAGGGTGCCATCGAGTTCACCACCGAGCTCGGTCCACAACTCCATGAACAATCCAAACGTGTAATCGGGGGCATTGAGTACCTCACGCACCATCTGGTAGCGGGAGCAGCGGGAAGGAAAGCGCCCTTCGAAGATCACTTCCGAAGGGTCAGTCGGATTCAGGTTGAAACTGATGCCACGCTGGTAGCCGCCGCAGGCGCGGTTGACCTGTGAAAGCCGGTTGTTGATTTTCACATTGGGCAGGCGTGGATCGGTATGAATGATCACATCGCGGCCATTGGGGTGGGGATAGAAAAAGAAGGTCATGGCCTGGAAGTTTGCTATCACCGCGTTGGGATTGGTGTTGTAGGACCGGCCTGCCTGGTTGTCGATCAGTTCGCTATCAGTGACAGAGGCATCGAAATAGGAGCCATCCAGCACCAGGTTGCCCTCGATACGCTCAACCCCTGCTCGCTGCAGGGACTTGAGCATGCCGCGCAACTGGTCTTCCACCATGAAGGGGTCCCCGCTGCCCTTCATCAGCAGATCTCCATGCAGTACGCCATCGGAAATTGGCCCCAGGGCGTAAAGTTCGGTCTGCCAGGTGTAGTTGGGTCCGAGAGACTCCAGGGCCGCCAGGGTAGTCACGGTTTTCACCGCCGATGCCGGATTCATCGGGGTTTCAGCATTGATTGAGAGCACCGGCGCATCGGCCCCGATTTCACGCACATAAAAACTGAAGCTGGTTTCAGGCAGTTTGTGCCCGTCGATCACGTTCTGGATACGGTCGGGAATCTCGTAGGGCTGGGCCTGAATGGCCAGGGCAAGACTTGCCAGCAAGGCAGAAAAAAACAAGCGGTTCATGCCGGCATTATAATCCAGACTCACTCCGGTAGTGCAAAGGTAAACAGGGCTGTACCCGCCGCAATCGCAATAAACTGTTTACCATTGACGGCATAGGTCATCGGTGCAGCATTCACCTGGCCACCCAGATTCACTTTCCATTTCAGTTCGCCGGTGAGGGCATCCAGCGCAACAAAATAGCCGTCCTTGCCGCCGCCGAAGACCAGGTCACCATCGGTGGATACCACCCCGCCCCAGGTGATGTTGCCCATGTCGAATTCCCAGACCGGATCCAGCGTGTCAGGATCATAGGCCCGGATCACGCCCCAGGCTTCGCCATCATTATTGAGAAAAGGCTCAAGCGCCACATCACCCATGGTGGTCTGTCGGCGGTTCACCCCCAGTGCCTGGGGAAACTGCCCCTCAATGGCCATGATGCCGGAGTCCTCCCAGTGGGCGACAAAATACAGGTCATGCTTGGGACTGAAGGCTGTCGGTGCCCAATTGATCGCTCCGTGTACATGAGGACGCACAATGGTGCCTTCGGGTGATGGCAGGATGGCGGGATCGCGAATGGGACGCCCGGTTTCATCGAAACCTGTCATCCAGTTCACGGCCACATAGGGTTTGCCCAGCAGAAACTCGCCGGTGATACGGTCCAGTACATACATCAGGCCATTGCGGTTAGCCCACAACATCATCTTGCGCATGCGGCCCTGCCAGGGGCGGTCCACCAGCACGGGCACCTGGGTGGAGTCATAATCCAGTTCGTCGTGAGGGGTGAACTGGTAGTGCCATTTGATCTCACCGCTATCCGCGTCGAAGGCCAGCACGCTGTCGCTGTACAGGTTGTCGCCAAGGCGGCTGCGACCGTCCCAGTCCGGTTGCGGATTACCGGTACCGAAATACACCAGATTGGCTTCCGGGTCATAGGCCCCGGCATTCCAGATGGCGGCGCCACCGGTTTTCCAGGATTCCCCTGACCAGGATTCGTGGCCGGGTTCGCCGGGCCCGGGAATGGTATGAGTCTTCCAGATTTCCTGACCCGTGGTGACATCATAAGCCGCCACGAACCCCCGGGTGGGCATATCGCCACCGGCCACTCCGATATAGACCTTGTCCTCGACCACCAGCGGCGGCATGGTGATGGAATAGAGCTCATCGGGGTTGGCCACGGAAGTATTCCAGATCAGATTGCCGGCACGGGCATCGATCGCCAGCAACCGCGCATCGACGGTGCCCATGAACAGGGTATTTCCCAGGATGGCCAGGCCGCGATTGACCCGACCGCAGCAGGTGCGCGATGGGGCCGGCTCATGGTGATAGGTCCAGAAAATTCTGCCGGTGGCGGCATCCAGGGCCACCACATCGTTGGGTGCCTGCACAGTGTACATCACACCGTCGACCACCAGCGGCGTGGTCTCGAATTTTTCCAGGGACCGGGCCTGCCATACCCACTGCAGCTCCAGCTCATGGGCATTACCGGTATTGATCTGGTCCAGGGCGCTGTGGCGCTGATTGAAAAGGTTACGGGAATAACTGAGCCAGTTGGCCGGATTGTCCGCTGCCAGGATGTCGTCAAAACTCACCTGTGCCTGGAGCGCAGACATGGCACATATCAGGGTCAACGCGGCTAAAAACTTTTTCACTGGGCAGCCCCCCGTCTCAGTGTCGCGAGATAAGCCACCATATCCGCCAGCTCCTGTCGGCTGAACTCTCCAGCCAGGGAGCCCATGACCGGATCACTGAAGCCATAGTTGGCCAGGTCGTTTTTCTGAAAGGCCCGCAGCCTTTCATCCTCATCCAGCAATTGCACGGAGAAGGCATCATGATTCAGCAGCCGTCCACTGATCCTGTCGCCACTTTTTGTCACCACGGTATAGAAACGGTGATTGGGCTGCACCACGGCATTGGGATTCAGCAGGGAATCCTCCAGCTCCGCGCTGGAACGCACCAGGGCGATACTGCTCAGGTCAGGCCCCAATATGCCGCCCTGCCCTTCGACCATATGACAGTCCAGGCATTCACCGCGTCCGTCAAACAGGGTCTTTCCCCGACCCGGGTTGCCGGACAGGCCGGTGTCGACAATATCTCCACGGCTGCGCAAATAAGCCACCAGCATGTAGGCCTGCTCCTGCGTCACTCTCGGAGTAGCTGGCATGGGCGTGTTGGGAATACCGTTCATGATGATGCCGGCCAGGTCTTCATCGGTGTAGGGCTGGCGAAAGTTGTTATGACCCAGATCAACACCCTTGATGAGATCACCGTCAGGACCATGGCAGTTGGCACAGTAATCCCGAAAGGCCCGCTCGCCACTGACGATGTCCGAACCGGTTTCATGTTGGGCAATAACCGGCACAACAGCTGTCGTCAATAAGTACAGCAGCACGCGGCACAGGGAGTGTCTGGTCATCAGCGTTACCTTCAATCAATGGAGTCCGGGGCAAATCCTATGCCTTCCCAACCGTCAGAGGGACGGGTCAGTGTCAGCATCTGCACCCGGTGGGAACCGTTTTTGGCCCGTCGACCGGTCAGAATCACCTGGTCCCCGGCATTCAGGTCCTTGTGGTTCCAGCCGCGGCGTACAAGAATATTGCGCGGATAGGTTTCCGATTCCCAGACTATTTTATTGCCCTGATCATCCGTTGATTCCACATACACCCGACTGTGCGGATTCTCGAACCAGACTTCAGTGACGACACCTTCGATCGTCACGACAGCCTCCTGATCGTAGATGGACAGAAAAGAATGATGTGCCAGGGCCGGCATGACAGGCATCATCATGATTGCCATTGCAGCGATTGTTTTCATACCAAATCCCCCTGACTGTCGCCCCGCTTGACCTGGCGCCTGGTACTGGCTTGCTGTCTCACTCGTCTTCAATATGCGGTCTGGGAATACAGTCATAATCCAGAATCTCGAAATCCGAACGCTTCCACTGGGTGGTCACGCCCCAGGGCCTGGTGAAATAGACCGGATCATCGATGATGGTTTCCAGCCGTTTGGTATTACCGTCTTCCAGCATGGTGCGTTTTTCCACCACCCGGAGTTTGTCGGAGTGTGGAACCCCCTGGGGCCTGAGGTAACCAGCCTTGAGGCCGACAGTGTCCAGGACCAGCGTGTCTTCATCCCAGGAAGCATTGGTATACCCCATGAGGGTAGGATAGGGATCTTCCGGATGGGGCGTATCCAGTTTGGCGCGCCTGACCTGGTGCTGGTATTCATAAAGCAGGACAACACGCCCTTCTTCCTGGAATATCTCGTGCAGCATGGGCGCCGTGGTGATCCTTACCAGGGAGAACTGACACTGGTGGGCCGGATCACTCAGAGGATCTGCCACCCAGGCGTCATACGCCGCCCTGCCTGCCTCCGTGTAGGGCGGTTCCACATCCCAGGCATCCGCCGACCAGCCCTCCATTTCCCAGGTCCCTGAAAAATCCGGCAGGGCCTGAACCATGGCAGCCAGTGACCAGAGCCATAATGACAGCAATCCTTTCACTGCCTTTTTATCCCGGGGAAGCATGTCAGCATGCCTGCAGTCCCGGTTTCACCGGCTGCTCTCGGCTTCTGCACGGGAGGTATACCCCTTTGCCACCCAGTCGGGCCAGTCCGCACTGGGGCCACAACCTCCGTCATTGGGCCGGTAGAACACGTCGTTATCATCAATGATGTAACCGACGGCTCCTCCGGGACGACCGTCATGCAGGGGACAGTAAACCA
The DNA here is from genome assembly GCA_964490145.1 of uncultured Enterobacteriaceae bacterium. GTDB lineage: Bacteria > Pseudomonadota > Gammaproteobacteria > Pseudomonadales > Pseudohongiellaceae > Eutrophocola. The sequence goes on along the minus strand of CAZBBS010000064.1, from coordinate 3,433 downwards.
CTCGCACATGCTGGCCTGGCTGGAAGGTGAAGCCGTTCATGGAAGGGGAACGGGAAAGCAGCGAGGGAGGCGCAGCCCCTTCAAAGCTGTACAGGGTCCCGTCAGCGGTTTCCATGTAAAGGGCAATATGGGGACTGTTGTAAGCCCAGCGCACAACAGTCCCATCCAGCAGCTCTTCGCGATCACGGTTAAACATGGCAAAACTGTGGTGGGCAAATACCGGCTGCAAACCAGTGATCAACAGCAGGCTGGCAAGAATCATTTTGGGTAGCAATTTCATGGGCGCTTTCTCCTGGTCCACTGTTTACTGCACAGCATCGTTGAAAATCGGGTTCTTGGACTGTCCGACAAGATCGGGGGGCAGATCCGGATTCCGGCGCCGGTCTACACCGCGGGGATCCACATACCCTTCTTCTCCCGGCAGTCGGTACTGTGTACTGGGTCTGCCGTCTTCATCAAAGGTCAGATAGGTGTTGTCATTCTGGGCGCACTCCCAGTACCGCATCCGAAAGCCGGCGGCTTCCAGTTCAGGACGTGGGATGAAGGTGTAAACCACCGTTACCGGATTCACCAGGCTCAGGGCATCGTAGAAGGTGACGTTGTTTACCAGGCGTTGGGTGCCGTTATTCAGGGTTTCCATACGCCAGATTTCCACCGTCTCGAACTGGTTGCTGGTTGGCGGTGTGCCGCGAAAATAATCCCCGGGGTAAATATCCACGGTATGGACAATCAGCATGTCATCCACCCAGAAGCCGACGGAATCCCCGGCGGCATAATGGGTGCCATCGATATTCTGGTGCTCCTGGTTGATATAGATGCGGCGGGTATCATTGCCCAGATCGTTGGTCCACCAGGACTGGGTCGGACCATTGACGAATTCCCGCACGTAGGGCTCCAGCAGCCAGCGCGGCATGCCTGCCGGTTCGCAGGTGGTCAGGCGATCGTAATCCACCCCCAGGTCGCGACGGTACTGAAAGGCTGCTTCATACTCGGGGGTCAGGACACCCTTTTTGATCACCACATTCTCGCCGCCGCCAAAGGGACCAATGGGACTGCCATCGGTGCTTTCCAGAAACAGCTGGTTGCCACTGTTATTGGCCTCTGCCGACCACACCCCTTCCCACTTGGGCACACTCGCCCAGGTGTGGACTGTCCCGCCCTGATGGTAGCGGCGCAGGTATTCATAATGTTCGGTGGAAGTGGCAAAGCGCTGTGGTGGCTGTACCACCTCCGGCAGCGGTGTGCGGGTCATGGGCTGGGCCTGAAGCCAGGGCAGGTAAAGGCAAAGCAAAAACCCGGAAATCAGGTGTTTGAACCACGTTTTCATAACGATCCCCCTCCAATGTGAAGCCCGGTGATTATTGTTTTGTCCGGGCAGGCTAAGAATAAGACTCTATAACCACCTTCGTCTTCAAGTCAGTTTTACAGAAAGCATGCAAAAAGCAGGTTTGCTCCGACATATCCAGAATGGTGCGGGCAAAATCATCATCCTCACCGGTTACCAGGTAGACATGGGTTTCCACGGGGTCGGCACTACCGGCCTGCCCGGTGCCGCCACTTGCCCCGCCCAGGGAAAAGTGGGTGTCCTGGATAATGCGATACTCCTGCAGGTCCTTTTTCACGATCTTGGCGTAGCGGCCAAACTGGGTCATGAAACAGAAGCCGATGCCGGCACTGATATAACTGGCGGCATCCGGCGCCCGACCCTGGCCACCGTTTTCCGGGGCTTCATCAGACAGAAAATAAAAGATGGACCCATGCGGGTTGAACAGGTGCTGCTCCACCTGTTTGACGCCGTCCTCCCGCAAGGTGCAGATGCCCCGGACATGCAGGATACGATCCTGCTCTTCTTTGAGACTGTCCCCGGCCAGTGTGACAGATTCTTCTGTCTTCGGGGTCAGGCCGCCCTTGTTGAGCAAGCCTGTCCAGTCACCGGCTGCCGGCTGTGCCCGGTCGAAGTGATCACCCGGATCCTGCTGAACAGGTCCAGCCACAGGCAGCGCCTTGCCATTGTCAATGTGCTCGCCGTTATGGGTCAGGGTGAACAGGCTTTCCAGTGCACCACGCATCAGGCCATTCAGGGGGGAAGCGGCGACCGCTTCAATCACCAGCTTTTGCAACGTATCCCGGTCGGCATCACTGTCGATCTGCACACATAAATCAACATTTTTGGCACCACCTATCATGGTGCCCTTCAGGGCTGAGCCCTTCATGGTGTAGTAGTTGTCCTGGACCAGACGAAGGTGATCAATGGATATCTGCCGCTGTTTGGCCAGGGCCAGAATTTCATTCATGTAGGAGCAGACCATGCCGGTAGTCAGGAAAGACAGGGGACAGGGCGCTTGATCCAGACCGTCCAGATAGGCGCCTTCGTCACTGGCCAGACGCCAGACATTGCCTGTTCTTGATGATGCCACCAGGGCTTCTTTCTGCATGACAGACAGGGAGCGCACACACAGGCGCACGGCGTCGCCAAGCCTGATGTCCGGCGCAGTGAAGCCGATCTCCTGAGGATCATTCACCTTGAAAAACAGGGGCTTGCCACAGTCCTTAAGGGGATTTGATGATTGATTGGCCATGGATCATCCCGTTTAAATCATTGTTATTGTTTGAGAGAAAATGCTATTTTTCCCCGTCAATACTATAACGCCCACTGATCAGCCACAAACCAGAAAACCGATGAAATCCTTACATTTTCTTTGCGCCGCTTTCCTGCTTTCATATCAGACCATGCTGTTCGCCAACGAACTGGTGGATGCCGCTGCTGCCGGCAGCAGCGAACGCGCCATCTCCCTGGTGTCGTCAGGCATGGACGTCAATGGCGCACAATCCGATGGTACAACCGCCCTGATGTACGCCGCTTATAGGGGAGATACGGCCCTGACGCAGGCCCTCCTCAAGGCTGGCGCTGATCCCAATCGCCGTAATGACTACGGCACGTCTGCCCTGCTGGAAGCCTCCATCATTGGTTCAGTGGACATCGTTAACCTGTTGCTGGACCACGGTGCCGATCCCAACTGGACCAACCCTGAGGGTGAAACCGCCCTGATGAATGCTGCCCGCGGCGGCAACCTCGACATGGCCAGTACGCTGCTCAACCATGGCGCCGACATCAATGCTACTGAACAGTGGGGTGGCCAGTCAGCCCTGCACTGGGCCGCTGCCCAGAGCCAGCCAGCCATGCTTCAGTTGTTAATTGATCACGGTGCCGACGTGAATCTGCAAAGCATTATCCGTCACTGGGACCGTACCACCCTGAATGAACCCCGTCCCCTGCACATGAATCGCGGCGGCTTCACTGCCCTGCATTTCGCCGCCCGTGAAGGCTGTACTGCCTGTATCGACGTGCTGGCCAGGGCAGGTGCCGATCTGGACGCCCATGATCCCGAACGGGTCACGCCCCTGAATACCGCCCTGCTGAACCTGCACTTCA
>CAZBBS010000063.1:0-15581 GCA_964490145.1 uncultured Enterobacteriaceae bacterium | reverse complement strand
TCGTGCAATTAAGTGCTTGATTTGTGGGAAATCCATGCCTATAGTGCGCAAAAGTGGCAAGAAGTAGTGAATTGTGGGTAATTATGGGCGACATGGGAGTGTCGCCCCAAAAATCACCAGCATTCACCGCTTTTTTGCATTTCAGGACAATTTTGGACATCGGAACAGGCAGAGACGGGCAGCAACGTGTTATTTCGCGGCTTACATTCAATCAATCTCGATGCCAAGGGGCGCATGGCGATCCCTTCGCGTTATCGCGGGATTATTGATGATCACTGTCATGGTCAGATGGTGGTCACCATTGAAGCCACCGATGGTGAGTGCCTGGTCCTGTATCCACTGAACGAATACGAAGAAATTCAGCGCAAGGTTGAGGCGCTGCCCAGCTATTCCGCCATGGCCAAGCGACTGAAAGGGTTGTTCATCGGGCATGCCACCGATGTGGACCTGGACAGCAGCGGCCGGATTCTTGTGCCGCCGACTCTACGCTCCTATGTCGGGCTGGAGAAAAAAGTGGTGCTGGTAGGACAGGGCAAGAAGTTTGAGTTGTGGGATGAGGATGCCTGGAATGCCAAGCGTGAAGCCTGGCTTAAACAGGAAACTGCCGAAGAAGAGATTCCGGAAGAAATCAAAGGGTTGTCATTGTAAGTCATGGAATACGAGCATCAATCGGTACTGTTGCAGCAGGCGGTTGAGGCTTTGGTTACTGACCCCGAGGGTTTTTATATTGATGGAACCTTTGGCAGAGGCGGTCATAGCAGAGCGATTTTAGGCAGGTTGTCGAATCACGGCCGGTTGCTGGTGATAGACAAGGATCCGGAGGCCATTCATGAGGCTTCCCGGTTACAGGCGCAAGACGAGAGGCTGATCGTGGCACATCGCAGTTTTGCAGACATAGCTGACCTGGCTGACATGCATCATGTCAGCGGCTCTGTTGCCGGTGTACTTCTTGATCTCGGGGTTTCCTCGCCGCAGTTGGATGATGCGGAGCGCGGCTTCAGTTTTGGCAAGGATGGTCCTCTGGATATGCGGATGGACACACAGTCCGGCATGACAGCTGCACAGTGGTTAACCAGCGCCAGGGAAGAAGAGCTGGTCAAGGTATTTTTTGAGTACGGCGAAGAGAGGTTTTCGCGCCGTATTGCCAGGGCAATCGTTGAAGCGCGGAGCAGGACTCCTCTGACGTCAACCTTGCAGCTGGCAGAAATAATCAAGCAGGCGCACCCGGCCTGGGAAAAGCACAAGCACCCTGCGACACGTGTGTTCCAGGCAATACGTATTTTTATCAACAATGAATTACAGGACCTGGAGCAGGCCCTGGATGGTGTTGTAGAAGTATTGAAGACCGGTGGGCGCATGGTGGTGATCAGTTTCCATTCGCTGGAAGACAGGATGGTGAAGCAGTTTATCCAGCGCCAGGAAAAAGGTGATGACTTTCCACCGGATATGCCGGTGACCCAGGCTCAGCTCAACCCGACATTGAGGCGGGTGGGCAGGCAGGTCAAGGCCGGCGTTGATGAAGTCAGCACCAATATCCGCTCCCGCAGCGCCGTGCTGCGAGTGGCGGAAAAAATAGCCTGATTTTATCAGGACAGAGAGCAGATATATGGCCCGCAAAAGTGGCAAGCGACAAGGGGGTAAGCGGACTGCTTCGGTTGCAGTCAGTTATCCGGCGAAATCGTGGTTTGCTCTGTTCGCGTTGCTGCTTCTGCTGACTGGATCGGCGACCGGTGTGATTTTTTCAACACATAAAAGCAGGCATTTGCTCAATGATCTGCACGGGCTGGAAAACCAGCGCAATGCGTTGCAGGTGGAATGGGGACAGCTGCTGCTGGAGCAAAGCAGTCTGGTGTCCCAGGGCCGGATTGAGAATCTGGCCATAGCTGAGCTTGGAATGAAAATTCCGGCAGTGGAGAACGTGGTGGTTGTTGCCAGTGAGTGACACTGACCTGATCAAGATGCAACCTTTCTGGAGACTGTTCCTGGTCTCCACTGCCGCTGTCGCTCTGCTGGGTCTCATTGTCTGGAAAGTTCTCGATCTTCAGGTTATCCATAACGATATCTTGCAGGAGCAGGGCAACAGGCGAACCGTGAGAAATGATGTCATTGTTGCTCATCGCGGCAACATCATGGACCGCAATGGCCAGGCGTTGGCCATCAGCACGCCGGTTCAATCCCTGTGGCTCAATCCCAAACAGATCATCCCTGATCCCAAGGCCTGGGAAAAGCTGAGTGCAGCCCTGGCTAAAATCGATGTAAACACGTCTGTATTGTGGAACCGCATCCAGGACAACAGTGACAAGGAATTTCTCTATATCAAGCGTCGGCTGGCGCCGATGGATGCGCAGCAGGTGCTTGATCTTAAAATTCCGGGAGTCTATGCCCAGGAAGAATACAAGCGTTTCTATCCGCTGGGTGAGGTGGCGGCCCATGTGGTTGGTATCACTAATGCGGATGATGTGGGCCAGGAAGGTATCGAGCTGGCCTATGAAGACTGGCTGCAGGGCGCGCCGGGTTCCAGGCAGGTATTGAAGGATCGCCGTGGCGGTGTTATCCGGGAGGTCAAAATCAATGATGTGGCCCAGCCGGGTAATGATCTTACGCTGAGCATTGACAGCCGCATCCAGTTTTTGACTTACAAGGCCCTGAAAGAGGAAGTCACACGTCGGCAGGCGGATGCCGGTACAGCAGTGGTTCTGGATGTTAAAACCGGTGAAATCCTGGCCATGGTGTCGCAGCCATCCTACAACCCCAACAATCGCAGCAACCTGACGGATGATGCCATGCGCAACCGCGCCATCGTGGATCTCCTGGAGCCTGGTTCAACCGTCAAACCTTTCACGATTACCGCGGCAATGGAAAGCGGGCTGTTTGATACATCGAGCATTATCGATACCAATCCGGGTTATGTCCGGGTTGACGGGCAGATCAAAAAGGATCCCATCAACTACAAGGAAGTCTCCCTGGAAAAAATCATTACCAAATCCAGCCAGGTGGGCGCCATAAAACTGGGCCTGGCCATGGGTGAGGCTCCCATGCTCGACGTGCTGCAGCGAGTGGGGTTCGGGGCTGCCACCACAACCGGGTTTCCTGGAGAAGCCACCGGTGTTCTGCCGGCGCACAATCGCTGGAGCAAATCCGACATTGCCACGCTGGCTTACGGATATGGTTTCCAGGTCACACCATTGCAAATTGCCAGGGCCTACCTGATTTTTGCCAACAAGGGGTTGCGCAAGGAAGTCTCCCTGCTGAAGACCGAGGGCGAAGTCCGGGGTGAGCAGGTCATCGATGCCTCGCTGGTGGCTGATGTCACCGACATGATGAAAACCGTGGTCAGCAAGGCAAAAGGGGGTACCGGTGTCCGGGCTGCCATTCCCACGCACCAGGTTGCCGGCAAGACCGGGACGGCCTGGATATACAACGTGGGTGGTGGTTATGACAACGAGAGCCATAACGCCTTCTTCGCCGGGTTCGTGCCTGCCGATAACCCGGAGATTGTGGCTGTCGTCAGTATTCATCGGCCCAAGGGTGAGGAAACAGGCGGCGGTACAGTGGCGGCGCCTGCGTTTGCCAAAATTGCAGCGGGTGCCATGCGAATTCTCAACGTGCCGCCTGATAACCAGAGCGACGTCAAAACCCGGGTCAGCCAGAATGACAGGCTGTCTGATCTTGTTCAATCCCTGGCGAGGAATGATCAATGAATACGGCAGAAATCATGGCCAGGCAGATGCATCTGTCGGATGTGTTGAAGGATGAAATCGATATTCCGAACAACCTTGATGTGTTGTTGACCGGTATCGAGATGGATTCCCGGAAAGTGGAAAAAGGCGACCTTTTCCTGGCTTATAAAGGCGCAACCAATGACGGGCGGGACTTTATTACAGACGTCATTGCTTCCGGGGCCAGTGCCATCCTGGTAGAGGCGGATAATCACTGGTCGGCCATCACCCAGCAGGATGGGGTGCCAATCATTCCGGTCGACAAACTGTCTACCCGCATAAGCAAGATTGCAGCCCGCTTTTTTGACCATCCCGCGGCCACCTTCAACCTGATTGGCATTACAGGCACCAATGGCAAGACCAGCTGCTGCCAGTTTATTGCTCAGTCGCTGAGTAATCTGGGTTACGTATGCGGCACCAGCGGTACCCTGGGTTACGGCATTTTTGGCAGGCCATACATCACGGACGAGCATGGTCCGGGGACAACACCTGACGCCATCGCTGTACAGCGGATTTTCGAAGAGCTGAGGATGCATCAGGGGGACGCCATGGTGATGGAGGTCTCATCCCATGGACTCAGTCAGAAAAGGGTCAACGTCTGCGAGTTCGACATGGCGGTGTTCACCAACCTTACCCGTGATCATCTGGATTATCACGGCGGCATGACTGCTTATGGTGAAGAGAAGCGCAAGCTGTTCATCAATCCTCTGCTCAAGGTTGCAGTTATCAATCTGGATGACATGTTCAGTGCCAAGCTCCTTAACAGCCTGGCAAAGAATGTGCGCTGCTACACCTACAGCCTGATCAATCCCAAAGCCAGCGTTTTTCCAAGAGTACTGGAATACACCAGTACCGGATTCAACATGGACGTAGTCACCCCCTGGGGTGAAGGCCGGATTTCTGCCCACCTGGCCGGAACCTTCAATGTCAGCAACCTGCTGGCAACGCTCACAACAGTGATGGCGGCCGAGGCAGACAAGTCTGGCTTCAATTTTGAAAAGGTGTTGGAAAGCGTGGCATCGGTGTCGCCCGTAAAAGGACGCATGGAAATACTGGGTGACCAGCCTGTATCCGTGGTGGTGGATTACGCCCATACACCGGATGGATTGAAAAATGCACTTGCAGCCCTGCGTCAGCACTTCAGGGGCGACATCTGGTGTGTGTTCGGTTGCGGTGGCGACCGTGACAAGGGCAAGCGTCCGCTGATGGCAGAAATTGCCGAGCAGATGGCAAGCAAGCTGATCATCACGGATGACAATCCCCGAAATGAAGAGTCGGCAGCCATCATCAGCCAGATCATGAGCGGCCTGTCGGTTGATGCGGATGTGGTGGTGAAAAAGGACCGTGCCGAAGCCATCGACTATGCCATTGCCCAGGCAAAGGAAGGGGATGTCGTGCTTGTTGCGGGTAAAGGGCACGAGGAATACCAGGATGTTGCGGGTCAGCGCATGGTGTTCAGTGATGTGAAGCAGGCCCGGGTTAGCCTGAACAAACGCTTTGCCGGTAGCCGGTAATCCGGTGGGAAAACTAAGGGTATCAGTGTGATAGGAACCATGAGTTTACAGGAAGTGCAGGCAGTGACCGGTGGTGTGCTCACCGGTCGCGATGCGTCATTTTCTGCGCTTTCCATCGATACCCGCACTCTGAATGAAAACGATCTTTTTGTTGCCCTGCAGGGGCCGAATTTTGATGGCAATCAGTTTGTGGCAACCGCCTGTGAAAAACACGCCAGTGCCGCGGTAGTCGGTCAACAGGTGATGTCTGATCTGCCCATGTTGGTCGTTGAGGATACCCGGCTGGCCCTTGGCAAAATCGGGGCAATGAATCGGGAGCGCTCTACTGCTTGTGTCATTGCCCTGACTGGCAGCCAGGGTAAAACCACGGTGAAGGAAATGACAGCCGCCATCCTGGGTAAGTGTGGCGAGGTCACGATGACCCGCGGCAACCTGAATAATGATCTGGGTGTGCCTTTAACCCTGGCCGGTATAGAACAGACCCATGAATTTGCAGTGATAGAGCTGGGGGCGAATGGCCCGGGCGAAATTGCCTATACCGTTAGTCTGACCCGTCCCCGTATAGGACATATCACCAATATTGCCGGCACTCATCTGGAAGGGTTCGGCAGCCTGGATGGTGTTGCCCGGGCCAAGGGAGAAATCTGGGAGGGTATTCAGGAAGGTGGTACTGCAGTGATCAACCTGGATGATGAGTATGCCGCACGTTTTCTGAAAGCCCTTGAAGAGCAACCGGTGTCAAGGCAAGTGGTGACGGTAAGCGCAAAAGGTAATCCGGCTGCAGACTACCGGGCCAAAGACATCGTCTTGAAAGGATTTCTGGGTAGTGCTTTCAGGGTGGAGTCACCCCAAGGCCAGGTGGATATCTCTCTGGATGTGGTTGGGCTGCACAATGTCGGTAATGCCCTGGCCGCTACTGCCCTGGCCATGTCTGCAGGTGCCGGCCTGGAGCAGGTCCAGAAAGGGTTGGCCGGTTTTCATCCGGTGAAAGGCCGCATGAATATCCTGGCCGGCCTCAATGATGCCATTGTCATCGATGACACCTATAACGCCAGTCCTTCCTCTTTTCGTGCTGCCATTGATGTCCTGGCGCTGACACCGGGCAGGAAAATTGTGGTGATGGGGGATATGGGTGAGTTGGGTGATTATGCGCAACAGGCACATAGAGAGATTGGTGATTATGCCCGTGATAAAGAGGTTAACGAACTGATTGCGGTGGGTAATCACAGTCGACTGGCAGTTGAGTGTTTTGGAGAAAGAGGTGTGTACCTGGAACAGCGGGAGGCGTTCCTGGATGTCATTCAGCCCATGCTGGATGAAGAGACAACGGTTCTGATCAAGGGCTCAAGATCTCAGCGTATGGAAATTCTGGTTCAACAGTTACTGACGGGAGACATATAAAACCATGACCCTGTTATCAGTAAATGTGCAAAGGGGAAGCGTGTCTCATGTTGCTTTTATTGACTGAGTATCTGTCGCAATTCAATTCTGATTTCAGTGTATTTGAATACCTGACAGTCAGGGGTATTTTCGGCAGTCTGACAGCGCTGGCCATTTCCCTGCTGATCGGACCGTCCATGATTCGCCGTCTGAATTATCACCAGATCGGTCAGGTGGTTCGTGATGATGGTCCTGAAAGTCATCTGAGCAAAGCCGGAACCCCAACCATGGGCGGTGCACTGATACTGATCAGCATAATTGTCAGCAGCCTGCTATGGTCGGATTTGCGCAACCCGTATGTCTGGGTTGTGATCCTGGTGACTGCCCTGTATGGCGCTATTGGCTGGGTCGATGATTACCGCAAGATTTTTGAACAGAACCCCAAGGGGCTTGCGCCGCGCTGGAAATATTTCTGGCAGTCCCTGATCGGCCTGATAGCCGCAGGGTATCTCTACAGCATTGCGGCGGCACCGGCAGATACACAACTTTTTATTCCTTTCTTCAAGAATTTTGCGCTGAATCTGGGGCCGTTTTTTATCGTGCTTGCCTATTTCATGATCGTGGGTTTCAGCAATGCCGTGAATCTGACAGATGGTCTTGATGGTCTGGCCATTCTGCCAACAGTGATGGTTGGTGGCGCTTTGGGGGTGATTGCCTACCTGACGGGCCACGCAGAATTTTCTGCCTATCTGAATATTCCCTACATCGCCGGTGCCGGTGAGCTGGGCATTTTTTGCGGTGCCCTGGCTGGCGCAGGCCTTGGCTTTTTATGGTTCAACACCTACCCGGCCCAGGTCTTTATGGGTGATGTGGGCGCTCTGGCCCTGGGAGCTGCACTGGGTGTGGTGGCCGTGATTATTCGCCATGAAGTGGTGTTGATCATCATGGGCGGCGTGTTCGTGATGGAAACGGCATCCGTCATTTTACAGGTGGCTTCGTTCAAGCTTACCGGCAAGCGCATTTTCAGGATGGCCCCGCTGCACCATCACTTTGAATTGAAGGGCTGGCCTGAGCCCAGGGTCATTGTCAGGTTCTGGATCATTACGGTGATCCTGGTACTGCTGGGACTGGCGACGCTGAAGCTGCGCTGATCAGGAATAGGAAAGCATGATGAACAGGTTGGATGACAAGGTGAAAGTGATAGTCGGTCTGGGCAAGACCGGGCTGTCCTGTGCCCGTTATCTGGCCAGCAAAAATGAACATTTCAAGGTTATCGACACGAGGCAGAATCCGCCTGGACTGCATCAGCTGAAGGCAGAGTGCCCTGGTATTGAACCCGAACTCGGTGAATTCAACCAGGCCACACTCCTGAATGCTGAACAGTTGATTGTCAGTCCAGGCGTGGACCTCGATCTGCCGGCCCTGAAAAAAGCCAGGGAGGCAGGTGTTCCCGTGACCGGCGATATCGACATTTTTGCCAGGGCCGTGAGTGCGCCAATTGTGGCCATCACCGGATCCAATGCCAAAAGCACCGTTACCACCCTGGTGGGCGAAATGGCCAAAGCCGATGGTGTTGATGTGGCGGTAGCCGGAAACATCGGGTTGCCTGTTCTGGATTTGCTCCTGGAGCCAGCAGCGAGCCTGTATGTCCTCGAGATATCCAGCTTCCAGCTGGAAACCACCACTGATCTCGCTGCTGAAGTGGCCACTGTCCTGAATATCAGCCTGGATCATATGGATCGCTACGACTCGCTGGATGAGTATGTTGGAGCGAAGTGCCGCATTTTTCAGGCCTGTCGTCAGGCAGTGATCAATGATGACGAAGCTGATCTGGGCGGGCTCCCGGAAAGCGTTAGGCAATGGCATTTTTCCCTGGCGGAAAATGCCGGCAGTGAATTTGGCTTACTGGAGCAGTCTGGTGAGCAGTACCTGGCATTCAACGGTGAAGCCCTGATGGCAGTGTCGGAGATTCGTATAGCAGGACGCCATAATGTGGCCAATGCCCTGGCAGCCCTGGCCCTGGGGCATGCAGTTGGTTTGTCCATGCCGGCCATGCTGGAAACCCTGAGGCAGTTCCCCGGCCTGCCGCACCGCTGCCAGTGGGTTGCCGAGAAACGGGGGGTGAACTGGTACAACGATTCCAAGGGAACCAACGTCGGTGCCTGCATCGCAGCCGTTAACGGTTTGTCTGGCAAGGGCAGGATTATCCTGCTGGCAGGAGGTCAGGGCAAAGGGGCGGATTTCAGCGATCTTGAACAGCCCATGTCTGAGCACGGCAAACTGGCCATTCTATTTGGCGAGGATGCTCCCCTGATAGCGGCAGCCCTGGCCAACGCAGTGGACATACTCTCAGCGGCGTCACTGGAAGAAGCCGTGTCACTGGCTGACAGACATGCCGGCAGTGGTGATGTTGTTCTGCTGTCCCCGGCCTGTGCCAGTTTCGACATGTTCAGAAATTTTGAAGATCGCGGCGAGCGATTCATGACCCTGGTCGGGGAGTTGCACTGACATGCAGGCGGTCATGCAGCAACAGGGGCAACCCGGCAAATACATCGGCGATCAGTGGTTGATCATATTAACCCTGTTGCTGGTGTTTTTTGGTCTGGTGATGATGACCTCGGCTTCCGTGGAGCTCGGGGAAAGCCTGTATCGTGATCCCTTCTTCCATATGAAACGGCAGGTCATCTTCATCATCATGGGGGCCATTGGAGCCCTGATTGTCTACCATATTCCTGTTGAGTGGTGGCAGCGCGGCAGCAATGCCTGGTATGGCGCAGCCATGCTGCTGCTTGGTCTGGTGCTGGTGCCGGGGCTGGGTTATACGGCCGGTGGTGGAACCCGCTGGATCAATCTTGGTTTCATGAATCTGCAGGCTTCCGAACCCGCCAAGATTCTGATTGTGTTTTTCATGGCAGGCCTGTTGAGCAGGCAGCATGAATATATCTGCAGCAGCCTCAAGGGCTTCATCCTGCCTTTTGCCTTGATGCTGCCTCTGCTTGGTCTGTTGCTGATGGAGCCGGACTTCGGCGCCGTGGTAGTGATCATGTTTGCGGTCATGGCCATGCTGTTCCTGGCCGGGGCCAAATTCTGGCACTTCCTGCTGTCTGCCTGTCTGCTGCTGGGCGCCGGGGCTGCCCTGATCTTTTCCGCTGATTACCGTATGCGACGGGTTCAGTCCTACCTGCAGGCCCTGAAAGATCCCTTCCATGAGGATATTGTTTTTGATTCCGGCTACCAGCTGGCACAGGCGCTGATCGGATTTGGCCGCGGTGAATGGTTCGGCATGGGCTTGGGCAACAGTATCCAGAAAATGTATTTCCTGCCTGACGGACACACCGACTTCATTATTTCCATTGTGGCGGAAGAGCTGGGAGCAACCGGTGTTCTGGCCTTGCTGCTGCTGTTTGCCTGCTTTATCACAAGGGCACTGATGATTGCTCGACGGAATGAGCGCAGCGGCAACTTCTTCGCCGCCTATACCGCGTATGGTCTGGCTTTCATTTTTATAGGGCAGGTGGTGATTAATGTATCGGTCAATATCGGCCTGCTGCCCAACAAGGGCCTGACGCTGCCCTTCATCAGTTCCGGTGGTTCCAGTCTGCTGACCTGCCTGGCCATGGTGGCCATTCTGGTCAGGATAGATGTGGACAACCGTCAGGACAGCGGCCGCAAAGTGCCGGCGGGAGACTGGTCATGAAGGCAATGACTGGCGTCAACAACAAAATACTGATCATGGCCGGTGGCACCGGTGGACATGTTTTTCCTGCCCTGAGTATTGCCCGCTGCCTGCGTGATAAAGGTATCGAAGTGGAGTGGCTGGGTACCCGCAATGGTCTGGAGGCAAAAGTCATAGCCGCCACGGATATTCCTCTGCACTACATCTCCATCGCCGGACTCAGGGGTTCAAGCCTGTTGCGCAAACTGTTGTCGCCACTGGTGATATTCATGGCTGTCCTGCAATCCATCAGTGCCCTGATTCGGATCAAGCCAGGCTGTGTGTTGGGTATGGGCGGATTTGTGACAGGCCCTGGTGGACTGGCGGCCAGGTTGCTGGGCAAGACCTTGCTGATCCACGAACAGAATGCCATTGCCGGTCTGACCAACCAGCTGCTGTTTCCCCTGGCCTCAACCGTCATGGAAGCCTTCCCCGGTGCTTTTGCCCGCAAGCAGGCGTTGTCAGGCAGCGCTTTCATGAAACGGTTGATCAAGCCTGAGCAAACCGTTGTGGTCGGCAATCCGGTGCGCAGTGACATCGTCGAATGCGGCAAACTGCGGGTAAATCGCCAGGAAAGTCATGAACAGCTGCGCGTCCTGATTATCGGGGGCAGTCTGGGGGCAGTGGCTATCAATAAAGCCATTCCGGGCATGCTGGCGTTAATGGCTGATAGCCAGCGTCCGGCGATACTGCATCAGTGCGGCACACGAAATCTGGAAGAAACCGAATCCTTCTATCGTGAGGCAGGCATCACCCTTGATGCTCAGGTCAGGGTACAGGCCTTTATTGATGACATTAGTGAGGCTTACGCCTGGGCCGATATCATCATTGCCCGTGCCGGTGCCATGACGGTGGCGGAAATTGCTGTGGCCGGGCTGGCTTCTGTACTGATTCCCTATCCCTATGCTGTTGATGATCACCAGTCAGCCAATGCCGCCTATCTGGCGGATCGGCAGGCTGCGAGAGTGATTCCACAGCATGAGCTGACAGCCGCATCGTTATTGGCTGCTGTTCAGGAGATCGCCGCAGACCGGCAGGTGTTGCAGCAAATATCACGTAACGCACTGGCAGCCGGCAACCCCGATGCCACTGCCAAAGCAGCGCAGTTCTGCCTGGAGGCCTGTCATGCCTGATTCCAGTCTGAACATTACCCGTGGTGGCGCGATCCCCGAGATGCGCCGCATCCGCCGCATCCATTTTGTGGGTATTGGTGGTGCCGGCATGAGTGGTATTGCCGAAGTGCTGCATAACCAGGGCTACACCATTTCAGGTTCGGATATCGCCGCCTCCAGTGTGACCGAACGGCTGGAGAGTTTTGGGGTGAAGGTAAGAATTGGTCACCGGGCAGAAAACATAGACGGCGTGGATGTCGTCGTGGTGTCCACAGCCATCGACCGGAGCAACGATGAAATCGTCGCGGCCATGGAGCAGCGCATACCGATTATTCGCCGGGCAGAAATGCTTGCGGAATTGATGCGCTACCGCCACACCATCGTCATTGCCGGCACCCACGGCAAAACGACAACCACCAGCCTCATCGCCACCCTCATGGCGCAGGGCGGCATGGACCCGACCTATGTGATCGGCGGTATTCTCAATGGTGCCGGTACCAATGCCAAGCTCGGTGCCAGCAACATCATGGTGGCGGAAGCTGACGAAAGTGATGCCTCTTTCCTGCACCTGCAGCCCATGGTTGCGGTGGTCACCAATATAGATGAAGACCATATGGTGACCTATGAAGGTGACTTTGAAAAACTGAAGCAGACCTTTATCGAGTTCCTGCACAACCTGCCATTTTACGGACTGGCGGTATTGTGTATTGATGATCCTGTGATTCAGGAATTGCTGCCGCGCATTTCCCGCCCCGTCCTGACCTATGGTCAGTCTGACCTGGCTGATTTCCAGATTCAGGATGTTCACCAGGAAGGCATCACCACCCGATTCAATGTCAGGCGTCCGGAGAAAACGGAACTGCTGTCCGTGACCCTGAATATGCCCGGTATCCACAACGTCCTCAATGCGACAGCCGCCATCGCAGTGGCCACAGATGAGGGGCTGAGTGACGAGTATATTGTGAATGGTATCTCCGGGTTCAGCGGTGTGGGTCGGCGCTTCGATATCAAGGGTGACCTTGTCGTCAATGGCGGAGCGGCCATGCTGGTGGACGATTACGGTCATCATCCGACAGAAGTGGCCGCCACCATCAATGCCATTCGTGCCGGCTGGCCTGAAAAGCGCCTGGTGATGATTTACCAACCGCATCGCTTCAGCCGTACCCATGATCTTTACGATGCGTTTGTGGATGTGCTTTCCGAAGTGGATCTGCTGTTGCTGCTGGATGTGTATTCAGCCGGTGAAGCGCCGATCCGGGGAGCGGACAGCCGCAGCCTTTGCCGCAGTATCCGCCAGCGTGGACAACTGGATCCTGTGTATGTGAAGGATCCGTCGGAAATCCGGAAAGTCCTCAGTGATCTGCTCAATGATGGAGACATCCTGGTCACCCAGGGCGCTGGCAGTATTGGCAACCTGTCACGGGAACTGGCCAGGGAAGGGTTGGGTGATGAGTAGATTTTCCCCAGGCCAATTCGGCAAGGTCGCCGTTCTGATGGGTGGAAATTCAGCTGAGCGCGAAATTTCCCTGCTCAGCGGCAACGCGGTATTTGCAGCACTGCAGCGTCAGGGTGTGAATGGCGTGGCCATTGATATGCAGGATGAGGCAGGATTCCAGCAATTGCAAAACGGCGGTTTTGACCGGGTGCTGATCATGCTGCATGGCAGAAACGGCGAGGATGGCAAGATCCAGGGCGCGCTGGAATTTCTGGGTTTGCCTTATACCGGCAGCGGCGTTCTGGCCTCCGCCCTGGCCATGGACAAAGTGCGTACCAAACTGTTGTGGCAGCGCCTCGGCCTGGATACCCCGCCGTTTGTGCAACTGGGGCCAGAATCCGACTGGCAGCAGGTGATCAATGAGCTCGGCACTGCCTTTGTGAAGCCGGTCAAGGAAGGTTCAAGCATCGGCATATCAAAGGCGAGCAACAGGGCAGAGCTGGAAGAGGCTTTCCATAAAGCCAATGTTTATGACGATGTGGTGATTGCCGAATCCTTTGTTGATGGTCCTGAATTTACCGTTGGAATTCTCGGTGATCAGGTGCTCCCTGTCGTCGGCATGCAGGCTATCGGTGAGTTTTATGACTATAACGCCAAGTACCTCAGTGATGACACCCGATATTTCTGCCCCTGCGGCCTGGATGCCAAGACAGAAAGTCAGCTGGCAGCAATGGCAAAAAGAGCCTATGACGCCGTGGGCTGCCGGGGCTGGGGACGTGTGGATGCCATGTGTGACAGCAATGGCAAGTTCTGGCTGCTGGAGGTCAATACTGTACCCGGTATGACCGATCACAGCCTGGTGCCGATGGCTGCAAAACAGGCCGGTATTGATTTTGATGAACTGGTGCTGCGGATTCTGGCCAGCAGCCAGGTGGAGCGGGGCAGAGAGTAGCTATGGAAATACTGCAGCCCAATGCATTAGCAGCCGGACGCAAACGCCCCCGAAAAAAAGGGGGGGCCAGTGCCAGGGTAGTGCGCGAACCCAGAACCTACAGGCCCCAGTCCATCCTGAAACTGCTGCTGGTGTCCGCGCTACTGGGAGCAATCGGTTATGCCATGTTCAGTACACCCAAGGTGGTCAAAAGTGTCAGTGGGCAGCGTGTGGAACACGTCAACATTGAAGGCGACATCACGCATATTTCCAAGCAGGACGTACTGGTGGCGGTAAACCGGTATATCAGCGAAAGCCTGCTGCTCGTGGATATGGTGCAGATTAAAGCGGAGCTGGAAAGCATGCCCTGGGTAAGGTCAGTGAGCATACGTCGTGAATGGCCTGACACCATGGTTCTGAACATGGTGGAGGAAAAGGCCATAGCCCGGTGGGGAAATGCGCAGCTTTTGAATCAGGACGGCAGAATTTTTTCACCCCAGAGCATTGTCGGTCTGGAACAACTGGCCATTCTTTCAGGGCCTGACGGCAGCGAGCGTCAGGTCATGGAGCAATACCAGCTGTTTAATCAGCTGCTTTACCAGCGTGGCCTGAAGATCGCTGAAGTGACGCTCAATGAGCGTGGCGCGTGGAACCTGATGCTGGCTAACGGTGTGGACATCCATGTCGGCAAGGATGACGTGATGAGCAAAATGCGGCGGCTGGTGGGATTTATCGACCCTGAATTTCTGGAGCAAATGCCAGCCATTGAATCCATTGATCTGCGATACACCAGCGGCATCGCGGTAAAAAACAAGGCCCTTGATAGCAGTAAGGTGGTATCGCTATGACCAAATTTCAACATATGAATAAAAAGGAGTTGCTTCCCATGAGTAACTTGAGCGGCGGAAACATGATTGTGGGCCTGGATATCGGCACCTCCAAGGTTGTGGCAATAGTGGGTGAGATCAACCCTGAAGGGGGACTGAATATTGTCGGAATCGGCAGGCATAAATCCCGCGGCCTGAAAAAAGGCACAGTGGTGAACATCGAATCCACTGTCCAGTCCATCCAGCGTGCCGTGGAAGAAGCCGAACTGATGGCCGGCTGTCAGATCCACTCCGTGTATGCCGGCATAGCAGGCAGTCATGTGCGCAGTATGAACTCGCACGGCATCGTAGCGATTCGTGACAAGGAAGTTTATCCGGCGGATATAGAGCGGGTAATTGATGCGGCACAGGCTGTGGCGATTCCTGCTGATCAGAAAGTCCTCCATATCCTGCCCCAGGAATACATCATCGATTCCCAGGAAGGGGTAAAGGAACCACTGGGTATGTCAGGTGTGCGCCTGGAAGCCAAGGTGCATCTGGTGACCTGTGCCACCAATGCCGCCCAGAACATAGAAAAGTGTATCAAGCGCTGCGGCCTGGAAACGGATGAAATCATTCTGGAGCAGCTGGCTTCCAGCTATTCCGTTTTGACTGAAGACGAGAAGGAGCTGGGCGTGTGTCTGGTGGATATTGGTGGCGGCACCACGGATATCGCCATTTTCACCGAAGGGGCCATTCGCCATACCGGTGTTATTCCTATCGCGGGTGACCAGGTCACCAATGATATTGCGATGGCGTTGCGCACGCCCACCGAACATGCCGAGGAACTCAAAATCAAATACGCCTGCGCCCTGTCACCCATGGCCAGTGCCGACGACATGATCAAGGTGCCCAGTGTTGGCGAACGTCCTCCACGTGAACTGTCCAGGCAGGCGCTGGCCGATGTGG
>CAZBBS010000062.1:0-15635 GCA_964490145.1 uncultured Enterobacteriaceae bacterium | reverse complement strand
GTAATGCTTGTCGGCATACGGACCCCAGATTTCAAGACCCGGTGCACCGGCCATACCATGACGCAGGGCCTGTACACGACGGTTGCCGCAACTGATCCAGTCAACGTGGAAGAATTTCACTTCAGGGATAGGACCGCCATTCATCTTTTCGAAGATGGCATTGGCCTGTGGGCCCTGGATCTGGAAACGGTAGTGAGTGCGGTAGATCGCTTTACCGTCCGGACGGGAATCAGAGCGTGGGTCGTGGAACAGACGGACGTTCCATTTGCCATAGGAAGCCTGGAAACGAACCCAGTTGGCAGTTGGCGCACGACCTACCAGGACGAATTTCTCTTCGCTTTCGCGGAAGATGATCATGTCGCCGATAACGTGACCGGCTGGAGTTACTGGAACAAAGTGCTTGGCAACGTTTTCCTTGAAGTTGGCAAAGCTGTTGATACCAACGTAGCTCAGGAAAGCTTCGGCATCAGGACCTTCGACAGTCAGCTCATCCATGTGATGGGTCTGATCGTACAGTACCGCAGATTCACGCCAGGCGATCTGCTCGGAACGCCAGTTGGAGAATTCGGGGGCAACTACCGGGTATACGTAAATACCTGCCTTGTTGTTGCGCAGCAGGTTGACCGCACCACCGGCGGCTTCCATGGCTGCTGTGAGGCTGTTTTTGCTCATCAGGTTAGCTCCTAGTTTTTGCTTTAAGGTTTTCGGCTTTCAAAAAACGGCGCATTTTGCCAGAAATGCCTCTCAGGAGGAAGCAAAAACAGGGATTAAACAGGTGGCAGTTAGCGTTGACTCTGCATTTTATGCATAACAAATGCATTATATCTTATTGATTAAAAAGAATTTATAGAGGATATTTTTCTGGCAGATAATTATTTCGATATTCGAAATTATTTTCGAAAATACGAAAACTCCGGTGAGATTTACGGGTGGACGAGGCCAAATAACCTGTTATTCTTCATGTCCACCTGCCCTGATCAATGTAGCAGGCTTTCAGTTTAAAACAACAAAACAGTCATCCAGGGGGATATTCGATGCCGAGAAGTACCGACCACTTTTTAACCACGCACGTTGGCAGTTTGCCGCGCGAAGAAGACCTCATGCACATGATGTGGGCACGTGAGGACGGCGTCCCGGTGGACGAAAAAGCCATGCATGACCGCATTCACCAGGCAGTTATTGATATCGTGAAGAAGCAGCGTGATCTGGGTGTTGACGTGGTGAATGACGGCGAACAGTCCAAGCCCAGTTATGCCACTTATATCAAGGACCGCCTGAACGGTTTTGGCGGCAGTGAGAATTCCTACATCTTTGCCGACTTGGTGGAGTTTCCCAACCTGGCAAGAAGAGTCGGTGAAGACCCGGCTCGTCAGCATCGCCATGCCCCCGGCTGCAAGGGCCCCATCAGCGTCGCCACTACAGACGATGTGCATGAAGATGTGAAGAACATGCAGGACGCCACCGGTGGCGAGATGGAGTACACCTTCTTCAGTTCCGCCTCCCCGGGTGTTACCTCCATCTTCTTCAAGAACGAGTACTATCCCACCCATGAAGAGTATGTCTTCGCCATTGCCGAGGCCATGCGTACCGAATATGAAATCATCGCGGCATCTGGCGCTACCCTGCAGATCGACTGCCCGGATCTCGCCATGGGCAGACACATGAACTCGGAGGGTGTCAGCCTGGAGGATTTCCGCAAGGTTTCCCAGATTCATGTAGAAGCCCTTAACCATGCCGTACAGAACATCCCGGCGGAGCAACTGCGTATGCACCTGTGCTGGGGCAACTATGGCGGTCCGCACCACTGTGACATGAACTTTCGCGACATTATCGATATCGTCATGAAAGCCAAACCGCAAACTCTGCTGTTTGAAGCAGCCAACCCCCGCCATGCCCACGAGTGGGCCTTGTTCGAGGACTTCAAGCTGCCTGAAGGAAAAGTGCTCTGTCCCGGCGTGATCGAAGTCCAGTCCAACTATATCGAGCATCCCGAACTGGTGGCCCAGCGCATCAAGCGCTACGCCGATCTGGTAGGCAAGGAAAATGTCATGGCCGGTACCGACTGCGGATTCAGTATCCACGTGGGCCAGGCCTCGATTGATCCCGGCGTTGCCTGGCTGAAGCTCAAGGCGCTGGCTGAGGGAGCTGCCATTGCCTCAGACTGGTTCTTCAAGAACTGATTGAGCTTACCAGTGTTGAGATAAAACCGGGCCCAGTGCCCGGTTTTTTTTAGGATTGGTTATGCCTTGTTATGACTACCGTCGCAGTAAGGGGCATTCATGGTCTGCTTGCAGCCACAAAAGAAAACCTTGCGGCTGATTTCTGCGGTGTATTTGAAAGGGACAAAACCTGTGTCCTTGTGAGAACCGTCGCAAAAAGGCTGTTTGGCACTTTTGCCACAGGCACACCAGAAATAGTTCTTGCCTGCCTGCACTTCCACAACAAAAGGTGTATCACTGGCGCGATCCGGTTTGAGCATGCTTTTCTCCTGAACCTTAATTCACATTAATGCGAAATGCCTTGGCATTGAAATGGATGGGACCACCTTCCGTCAAGCGATAGCCGAGAAATATCCGGTACAACCCGCTTTGCACCGTATCCGAAAACACTTCAATGGTTTCCTGACTGCCCAGGGATGTACGCTCAAGGGCAGGCTGAATGGTTTTAAGACTCCCACCCCACTGCCGGTAATTCCCATCCACATCCATGTAACTTAATGAGGTAGAGGTATAAAGCACCACGAAAATCTCACCAGCCTTGCCGACATCTCCAGCCTGGGGAGTCACCGATCCAGCGATAGTGATATTCTGGCCAGCTGAAAACTCTGTCGCGGTTGTACTGCCGCCATCTGCACTGGCCCCTGCGCCAAAACCTGCCGTTGTTGCCGTGCCATCCGAGGCAGTTATCTGGCTCAGCGTTGCTGCACTCGCAATCTGTGAAATGACCTGGCTGCTGTTGGCATTATTCGGGCTTTCACCATTACTCCCGGTAGTGACTTCACCGAAAGAAGACACAATCGTGACATCATCGTCATTAATCAGGGGCAGATTCACGGTGATGGCAATCAGGTTCTGGAATCCTCGCCCGGCCACACTGGATTCTGATTGACTGCCGTCGTAACGAGCCTGGTCATCCACGAGCTCGACGAACAGGGTATGGGAATCAACACTCAGGAAACTGATGTTGCGCTGTACCAAATCACCACTGGCAGCACTGTCGCGAACCTCGGTATCCAGGAAACCATCACCGTCCTGGTCACCCAGATCACCGTGGGGATGCCAGATCACGTCAATGTCATGGCCTTCAGGATCTGTTACCAGCAGGCTTACCTTCACACCAAGTCCGTTGGTCCCGGACACGGGATCCACGGTGACTTCAGCGATTGGGGGCTTGTTGTAGTCGGTGGTGGCGCTCACGGTGAATGGAAGCTCCAGCAGGTTGGTACCGTTTTCATCGTCTTCCACATATACCATCCAGTCACCGGGAATGGTCTTCATCGCCGCACTGGACCCTATACTCACCCAGCCGCCATCACAGGCACTCCTGGCGCTGCAGGACAGGGTCATGTCGGTCTGGTCATAGCGGTACCCCATGGGATCCACATAGACCACGGTGGCATCAATACTGATAGCCTGGGTATTTGAGAAATTGCCGATGCCACCCGGATTGAAACGGACAAAACCGCTGCTGGTGGTGGCATTGGTGATATTGGTGACCGGGGTATCGGAATTCACGGAAATAAAAGCGCCGGAATCGGCAAACTGATTGGCCTTGAACAGGAATTCCACCCGGCTCGCCGGTGCTGCCGGCAGAGGCTGATAAACCCAGCGGGATACCGGCTGGGTAACATCGGCCAGATCAAGCGTACCGTTACCGTACAAGGCACGGACAGCCAGGATGTCATCTGCCCTGGGATGATTCAGGTGATTGTAGGGATTGGCATACATGGCGGAATCCGGATTATCGGAATGGCCAAGCCCGATCAGGTGTCCCAGTTCGTGTACCAGGACGCCAACCAGTTCAGACTTGTAGTTCCACAAAGATTCGTCCTGGTTCAGTTCTACACTGCCATCAATAAAGGGATAAAAGCCTTTGTCCTGACTGTAAAAATCCGCATCCGGTCCCGCACGTCCGGCGGCACCACCAGCCGTACCCCAGAACACCCGGACCAGTCCGTCGAGATCGTCCGGATGGGCGTTATCATCGTTCACGGCATTACTGTCAACACCACTGACCTGGAAGCGGATACCACTGACCAACTCCCACTCGCCAACGGCTTCCTCCAGGAGCGCAACCACATCGTCGGAATTGGAAAAAATATCTGGAGCACCATCGGGATCATAGACCAGTGTGATGAGCCCGTCCCAGCGCCCGAACTGGGCACCTATACCCAGGGCTGGATCAAGCGCCCTGTCGTAATCAGAACCTGCAGGTTCGTAGGCCATAACAACGCCTGGATCCCAAAAGGCCAGGGCCACCAAAAGAACAAGACTGCCTGACACGCCAGAAAGCTTTTCACGGGATATCAACATCAGCTCCCACTCCAGGTTTTGGTCAGGGGATAAATGGCCATGAACATCCGTCTTGCGGAACCATCCACCAGGCATCCTGTCTTCTGGAAAGGCCTGTCGGACTACAGACATATCAACGGATGATGTCTTCACCCCAGAATGCACTTTCCACTTTGCCGTCATGGATATAGAAAACCGCATCATCCTTCAGAACAGCGCGCTCACCATAAAAATAATACAACGGGAAAAACAGGTCAGGATCGGCAAGCCGGGTGTTGTCCTCTTCGGCGGCCTCTGCCTGTTCATCTGACGCCGGTTTTTCCTCTTCTGCGCCAGAATCAACCACATCATCCGCCTCAACAAGGACGATAACATCCTTTTCTTCCACAGCGGCCTCTTCAATAATCCGTCCTGACTGGGCGATGCCCAGGTTGGAAATCTCAAAGGTATACAGGCCGGAATGGGTCCGGTTGTACCAGGCACTGGGTTCACCTGCGGACCAACCCTCCCAGGAAGGTGGTGTATCAGCCAGCATGACGGGAATCGCCAGACGGTCGGGTTCAAAGCCTCTGCCCGGCAGGAAGGCCAGGGCATGATGGTCCCACAAAACCTCAGACTCTGTGCCCCTTTTACCCAATACCAGGGAATCCACTTCATAGGGATTTCCCGGATCACTGACATTGAACAGACTGAGTTTCAGTCCCTGGTACCAGGCACCCCTGCCACCACCAAAATCGATACTGCCCTCATCGGCTATCGCATCCTTGCCAATACCCAGCAGCAAATCGCCGGATATCGGATGCAGATAATCGGAATAACCGTCTATTTCCAGCTCGCCGGCAACCACTGGATGCATCTGATCAGTCAGGTCAATGACATAAAGCGGATCTGTCAGCCGGAACGTAACCAGATAGGCACGGTCATCAATGAAACGGGCGGCATAGAGTTGTTCACCCGGCTTGCCTATATCGTCTATAACACTGACGTGGGACAGCTCCCCTTCCACGCCGCTATCCCTGAGTACAGTAAGCCGCGTACTGGAGCTGCCATTCCAGGTATCACCCAGGGATGTCACCACGTTAAGGTATTCGCCATTTTCGCCCATGCGAAAGGATTTCTTGTCTTCACTCCACCCCAGGTGACCTTCCACCTCCCCGCTGCCTCGATAGTTGATGAGGCCATGATCGAGAGCGAACTTGTGCACAGTGGTCGTGTGGGCGGGCTCATAGACCAGGGCATCCGCGAAGAAATCCTGGTAATCCCACCGAGTGGTGGCCAGGTAGAGCGAGTTGGTGGTCATGAACAGGGTTTCGGACTCACCCAGGAAGCAGTGGGATTCCGAGATGCTGTGAGATTCAACGGAAATCGCCGAGATCGTCACTATCGTCGGATTGTGCGCTTCATCAACAGCATGCAGTGGCAGGTAGCAGTTTTCGGCCTGAATCAGGTCAACCTTGTTGCCCGAGGCATCCGCAACCTGTGGAATCAGGTCAGACAACTCTGCCTTGGCAAGTACATTTTCATTACTGTCCTTGTCCCGTTCATCCAGCGTATCCACTGGCAGGATATTGTAGTCAGACACATGGGGAGCGAAACGGGTGACGACATACAGGGTGTCCCCTACCCGGCGGCTGGACACCAGGGAGCCATCCAGTGTCAGGCGCTCAAGCATTACCGGACGCTGGGGGTTTGCCACATCAAAAAAGGTAATTTCCGTGGCGTAACCTGACCAACTCCACACATCCCGCCAGAAACCGAAGCTGTTGCGCCCGCCTATGGTCACCAGTAAATCCGAATTACCTGTATCGTTGACCAGGTACATGCCGTCAGGGGCTACCGTGGCCTCCAGCGGGAATTGGTTCAGAAGAATTGCCTGGGCGGCATCGGCATCAAGCGAGTGAATATCCAGACAGATGTCACCATCACAGTTGGCCAAGGAATAAAGCGTGTCACCGTCAGTTTTTACACTGTCGGATTCGTCCACCCCCTGTTCCTGGATATTGGTCCCGGAGACGCTTGACGATCCTGCCTTTGAGGAAGCGCTGGCATCCTCGCTGGCAGCAGTGACTGAGGTCAGCCGGTAATAGGGTGTGGAGGTTTGCTGCATACCCTCCTTGAGATAGTCGGCCAGGGCAGGTGCAGAGGCAAAAGGCAGCAGGGCATCCGACGACTTATCATGCACACGGAAGGCCAGGTTGGATGAGGCAAAAACCAGGCGCCCGTCATCAGTACCATAGGCTGCTGCCACCCGGTAATACCCTGACAACAGCGGTTGCGCATCAAGCACATCCAGATCTTCGGTCGCCTCTAGGGTTTTGGTTCGGTAGGGTTGGAGCGCTCTCAATGTGCCATTCCAGCGCTGCCAGCCATTTGCCGTTTTCATGAATCCGAATTCAGCTTCACCCCTGTTTGCCATGACAACCAGGTAAATATCCACCACGGTGCCGATATCTTCATCCTGGGCCCGCAGCGTGACAGTTCCGGACAGGCGTTCACCCTCGAGGAAAACATCGGCGTAGGCATGCCCGCGACTGCTCCAGATACGGGATAAACCATCAGGACTACTGATAACGCTGGAGGCCTGAACCAGGCAAGCGGGCATCAGTAACAGCAAGACGCCCAGCCAGGCTGGCCACTCAAACCGCCTGTTTTTCATTCCCTGATTTCCTACATCCTGCATGTCCGCTTTCCTTAAACCATCCACCGAAAATCCAGCCTAATGAACCTTTCCTGAACAGCTGCTGAAGCAGGTTCTCTGAACGTCTGTTCAGGAATTCCAGGAATCGATCATCACCTTGCACTGCGTGGTGCGTTGTTTAAGTGCCTCGAAGGCTTCCGGGGTCTGATCGATGGTGATGGTATCCGTGATCATGCTGTGGGGACAGGTATCCCCCGCTTCCAGAATATCCAGTGTGGTATGAAAATCCCTCGTGGTATAGAACGCCGACGGTTGCAGGACGCACTCCTTGGTCACAAACAGGAAGGGGTTAAAGGTATCCGGGTGAGTGCACAGACCAACCACAATCACCTTGCCGCGTGGTGCCACATGCTCGATACACTGCTGCACCATGCCCACTTTACCTACACACTCGAAAACAATTTCCGGAGCACCGCCCAGTGCCCGGCTCATTTCTTCTACCGGATTCTCGCCAGGCGTGACAAACGCTGAAGCACCCATCTCACGGGCCAGTCCTTCCCGTCGATTGGACGAAGCTGTGACAGCAATCTTGCCGGCCCCCATACGGCGAGCCCAGAAGGTCACCGCCAGACCAATCGGGCCTGCACCCAGAACCATGACCCTGGCACCGGAATGAATCTTGGCCAGATTGACCGCCCTGAGACCCACAGCCATCGGTTCAACCAGGGCACCATCCTCGATGCTGACACCTTCAGGCATTCTTATGCACTGATGCTCCCTGACCAGGGAGTACTGACCGTAACCACCACCGCCGACAATCATGCTTGAACACATGGACAGGTCTCCCGCCAGACAGTGAACACAGGTACCACAGGACGTCAGCGGATTGACAGACACCTTGTCGCCGACCTTCACGCTTTTTACCTCAGAGCCGATGCCAACCACTTCACCGGAATATTCATGACCCAGCACCACACCTGCCGGCACCCCGAAAATGGGATCCTCGGATATATGCAGGTCGCTGCCACAGATGCCGCAGCGCCCTACCTGGACCACAACATCATGAGGGCCTGAGGCTTCCGGCTCCGGTAAAGATTCAACGACGAGTGGCTTCTTAACGCCCTGGAATACGGCTGCCTTCATACGGCTCCCCTTGTGTAATTGGTGTGATCGAAAAAATACTGTTATACCAAGTGTCACTGGCAGCTGCCAATGTTACCGCTTTTGCCCCTGTCCGTCTCACGCTATGCTTGATCCATGAAAGCCCTTGTCCTGATCAATCTTGCCATCATGCTGCTAGCCGCCGCCCAGGGTACAAACGCCCAGCGCGAATGGCGGGAGTATCCCAGCATGGAGGGTTTCCGGGGGCGTCCGGACCTGCCGGAGGATTATCAGGAGCCCGGCGAATTTGTTGTGGGCAGATTGATGTTTCCCCAGTATGAAAGAGGTCCATTTCCCAGCGGCCCCGGCGACTGGCGGCAGGGGCGTACCGCCTGGACTGTCGACTACCCGGAAGGAGACCGCACTTTCGCCCGGTTGCTGGAACGGCTGAGCACGGTGAATGTCCGATCAGTAGAACAACCGGTAAACCTGGATGATGGTGATGATGCCTTTTTCTGGCCCTTTCTGGTCTCCGGTGTTGTGGGCAGCTGGAATCTGACCGATGCCCAGGCCCGGAAACTGAGGGAACATCTGCTCAAGGGCGGCTTTTTGCTCTGTGACAGCTTCTACGGTGACTATGAATGGAGCGGATTCATGAAAACCCTGCAGCGGATTTTTCCCGATCGCCCGGTGGTGGACTTGCCTGACAACCACCCGATTTTCCACATTGCCTTTGACCTGGACGACAAACGGCAGATTCCGACCTGGCAGTATCTGCCACGGGGCTACCGGGAAGGCGGTGAAGAGCCCAAGTGGCGGGCTATCCTGGATGATGATGGCCGCATCATGGTGATGATCACCTTCAACAACGACATTGCCGATGGCTGGCAACGGGCCAACGATCCCGGCTACCCCCAGTATGAGGCCAACCTGTCAATCCGCATGGGCGTCAATTTTGCCGTCTATGCCCTGACCCACTAAGCCAAACTCTCCGGCATGCGCAGGACCGGCTTGATCACCTTCCCCGCTTCCATGTCTTCGACCGCCTGATTGATCTGCGCCAGCTCGTAAAACGTTAGCAACCGGTCAAACGGAAAGCGCCCTTCCCGGTAATAGTCGATTAATTGCGGGATAAACGATTTCGGATCACTGTCCCCCTGGATAACACCGGTGATAGTCCTGCCATGGAGCAGATGACTGCCGGGAAAGCAAAGATCCTTGCCACCGCCGCCACTGTGAATGCAGGTTCCCCGATTGGCCAGGGATTCAAATGCCTGCCTCACCAGCGGCGGGTGATTGATGGTATCCAGGGCATAATTGACGCCACCCTTAACAAGGGCATGAATTGACGCCACCGGATCCTGATTTGTTGTCAGGTCAAGAACATGCGTTGCCCCGAGTGAGGCGGCCATGGCCAGGCGGTCGGGACTCACGTCCAATGCAATCACGGGATTCATGCCAGCAATGCGCGCCGCCATTACTGCACTCAGGCCCACATTGCCGCTGCCAAAAACAGCCAGTGACTGCCCCGGTACCGGTTGCATGACATTCAGTACAGCCCCGGCTCCGGTCTGGAAGCCGCAGCCCAGAGGACCAAGTTTTTCCAATGGCAGACTGCTGTCTACCTTCACAACATTGTCTACCCGGCACAGGGCATGGGTCGCAAAAGAAGACTGACCAAAAAAGCCGCCATGGACCGCCCCGCCATTGCCATGCAACGGCATTGAGCTGCATTGAAAGGACAACACCTGCCCCTGATCACAATATGCAGGATGACTGCTGATGCAGGGAGCGCACTGCCCACAGGAGGGGAAGGTCAGGACAACATGATCGCCGGCAGCAAAACCTGTCACCCCTTTCCCGGTCCTTTCGATGATGCCGGCACCTTCATGTCCCAGCACTACCGGCAAGGGAACATTCGCGTATCCCCTACTCACCTTGATATCGGTGTGGCAGATACCTGTAGCCGTGACCTTCACCAACACCTCATCTTCACCTGGCTCATCCAGGGATAAGGTTTCCAGGGTGAACTGCTCTTCCAGGGACCGCAGGACAGCGGCTGCAACTGATACCGGCATAAACAACTCCAAGAATGTGACTGAAAATATACCCAAATGCACCTGCCTTGGACAGATCAGCCAAACAACACGGGCAAAGCTGCGCTACCATATGCCTATGAAGCAATCTGTACTGGCCAGGCTCTTTCAATCATTCGTAGCGTTCACCCTCTTCCTGTGGGCGGGTGAGACCTTTACCCAGCAGGACAACTCGCCACGTGATCTCACCGTTTTATATACCAATGACGAGCACGGCTGGATGGAAGGCATGCGCCCTGACCAGGGAGCCGCAAACCTTTACCAGCTGTGGCAGGAAAGAGAAGGTTATCGCAAAGACGGTCCTTTTCTTGTCCTCAGCGGCGGCGATAACTGGACCGGACCGGCCATTTCCACCTGGGTGGAGGGCCAGAGTATGGTTGAAGTGATGAACGCCATGGACTACGACGCTTCCGCTGTTGGCAATCATGAATTTGATTTCGGCCTTGAGGCATTAACCCGTCGAACCCGAGAGGCAGAATTTCCTTACCTGAGTGCCAACACCTCATGGAAAGCATCCGGTCTTGTCCCTGAAGACCTGGGCATCCTGCCCTATACCATTGTCGAGGTTTACGGTTTCCGTGTCGGCATCATCGGGTTGACCACAACCAGTACGCCTTACGTCACCAATCCGGCCAACATCAGCGACCTGGCATTCACTGATTATGAAGCGGCAGTGCGAAAAACCTTTCCTGCCCTGGTGGGAACCGACCTGCAATTCATCATTGCCCATGTCTGCATGGAAGAACTCGAACCCCTGGTGGAAAGCCTCGGTGACCTGGGGATCGACCTGGCTGGTGGCGGTCACTGTAATGAACTGGTTGCCAGAACCATTGGTGATACTGCGGTTCTTGGCGGTGGTTATCACTACACGTCATATGCCAGGGCTGTTTTTCGTGTAGACAATACAAACGATAAGCCTGTACTCACCGGCTATGGCACTGTCAGGAATGGTTCAGATAGCCGGGACAAGGACATCGCCGGCATCATAACCAAGTGGGACGCCCAGTCATCCCGGGCTCTGGATGAAGTCCTTGGCTGGAGCAGGAATTTCGTCCCGGAAGGCAAGGTTCTCGATCAAAGCATTATTGACAGCTGGCTTCTGGCCTATCCCGAGGCAGACATTGCCATCACCAACCGCGGTGGAATTCGCGCGGCACTGCCGAAGGGTAAAATCACGCTGGGTGATATTGTTGGTATGCTGCCCTTTGACAACACCATTATCGATGTGCAGGTTTCAGGTGCCCGCATCAGGCGCAGCCTGGACCGGGGGAATCGCCTAGTGGTTGCCGGCCTGGAAAGGAAAAATGACGAATGGATTTTATCAGCAACCGGATTGCCACTGGCTGACCGCCAGCAATACCGGTTGCTGACCAACAGTTTTCTGTTTTCCGGTGGGGATTTTTTCAGCGCTAACAATGGTGCGAGCGCAGGCAGCGTCGATACCGGCATCAACTACCGGCAGCCCTTTGTCGATTGGATAAAATCCAGGCAATCGTCTGCAGCCAGACCCATCAGTCTGGACTGACCTCATTCAAATATCACTTCTATCTCGCCCGCTGCATTGACTTCGAAGCGGTTGCCCGCCTGGCAGGCATACTCCTGGACAAACTCCCCTTCAGGCAAACGGGCATAGTAGCGGGTGGTGGTCCAGGGCTGGGTGAAGACCACCGGATCAACCAGTTCCACTTCCACTTCAAAAAAGTCGGGCGTTACTTTGGACATCCGCCAGTTCACCGTTAATTCATCGCTATGGGGCACGCCCGTGGTATCAACCAGCGTATCGCCGCGCAGAGCAATAGTCTGTACAACCAAAGCATTGCCTTCCCAGTGCCCGGTGGAAAATCCGTTGAAGCTCGGGACCAGGTCAGCCGGCACCGCCCTTCCATCGAGGAAAACACGCACTGTGGCCTCACTGAACTCGGCATACCAGTTAAGCTGATGTTCTGCCTGCAGTATCTCGCCGGGCAGAACCATGGTCAGGAAGCGGGGAAAACCTGGCGGGATACAGCGGGCTGTGGGATCGGTGGTGGATTTGCCGGCATCGGCATCTGCCCAGCGCTGCTGCCATTGCGCCATATATTCGGGTTTTAGTGGCGGCTGCTGTCCGCGCCTGGAAGGTGAATTGAGCGTATCAAAATGGATGCCTCCACTGGCATTGGCCCAAACCCCATTGAAGTTCCGTGCCTCTGCCTCGCTCATGGGGACGGGATCAGGTCGTGAGACGCGCAGTATGGTGCCAGCCCCACTCAACTGCACTTTTTCTTCCGTCGTGAATTCCCAGCTGCCGAGCAGTCCGCCAGGCTGGCCACTGTGCAGGGGAGAGAATTCGACAGTAATTCTGTCACCGGGCTTCAGGGTGTCCCGGGTCCAGCCCTGACGGGAGAGCATATTGACCGGCCCCTGGTCCAGCACCCAGTCGGTCTCGGTGCCATCCTCATCAGTCACGATCAGCACCACCGCGGCATGGGGGTTGGTCCAGCGATGCTCCCTGACCACGCCATCCATGGTGACCGGATTGGCCTGGTCGTAGATGGCAAATGAATGGTGGGCTAAAGCTGAAGGCATAAACGGCTGAGCCAACAGGATTCCGGCAAGAATGAGTCGGTGATAGATTGGTGACGACATAATAATTTCCCCAAAAAATTCTGCCGCAAGCGTAAAACAGTATGTCAGAAGCGTCCAGCCTGTCAGGGAATTTACAGCTTCAGGTTTGCCTTGACGGTTTTCCGGATAATGGAAACAATTTCCCGGACCGTTTCCAGTCGGGTGTAATTTTGCCGGATCAGCAGCACGATACGGCGGTTAGGCACCGGTTTCTGAAACGGGATATAAACAATGTCCTGGTTTTCGCGCTGGTCCACTACGGAAAGCTTTGGCAATAGGGTGATGCCGATACCTGAGGACACCATATAACGCAGCGTCTCCAGGCTGGTGGCCTGGAAACGCTTGTCTTCGTCAGCACCGGCACTGAAACAGTAGCCCAGGGCCTGATCCCGCAGGCAGTGCCCATCTTCAAGGGTCAGCACATGACAGCCTTTCAGGTCTTCCAGTCTGACCCGTTTCTTACCGGCAAGAGGATGCTTTTTATTGACCGCCAGCACAAAGGGTTCGTCAAACAGGTCGTAGGCATCAAAGTCGGTCATATCATCCAGCCACGGCAGGACCAGGGCATCAAGATTCCCCTGATCCAGATCCCGTAGCAGGTCGGCAGTCTGTTTTTCATGCAGGAAAAATTCCAGACGCGGGAGCGATTCGATCAGGTCCGGCATGATGTGCGGCAGCAGGTAAGGTGCCAGTGTGGGAATCAAGCCCAGGTGCACTTCGCCGCTCAGGGGATCGCCCAGACTTTTGGCAGTGACTTCCAGATCATGGGCGGCATTGAGTACTTTCCTGGCCTTGGCGAGCAACTGGTTACCTGCCGGTGTGAGCATGATATTACGGCGATGACGCTCAATCAGCGTGACACCCAGCTGCTCTTCCAGCTTGATGATCTGCCCGCTGAGCGTGGGTTGGCTGACATGACAGGCTTCAGCCGCCTTGCCAAAATGCTTGAAGCGCTCGATGGCGTCCAGATACTCAAGCTCGCGAATTTTTATCATAAGGAAAACCAATTGAATTGGTTTTTATTATATATATTTCCTATGAATAGTCCCAGTCGATAGCAACTTTGTACAATCGAAAACATCAATGGCCTCTATCGCCCCTTCCTATCCCGTTATCCAGGCTTCCCGGCATTTCAGAGGACATCTGCGCTCGCGGCATCTTTGGTATCGGGCAGGGACAAGCGGACACTCGCTCCCCCCAGCTTCAGGTCCAGGCACTTGTCACCCCTGTAATAGGGCTTCCACCACTTGATCAGGACAGGCACAGATACATTCAGGAAAAACGCCGTCGCCATGAGTGTATAAAACGCCTCAGTGGTAATCACATGGTTCTGCACGTAACCAATATCCATCACAACAAAGGCCAGTTCTGCCCTGCCCAGCATGCCAAACCCGATCATGATACTTTCATGCCAGTGGAAACTGCCGGTATATCTGGCCGCCAGCGCCGCCGAGAGTATCTGTGCCACCAGCAATCCAACTGTCAGTGACGCTACATGGGGAATCACGCTTACCAGTACGTCCAGGTCAAAGGTGATCTTGGTTCCCAGCTCCACAAAGAACACCGGGCCGATCCAGGAAAAAGCCACATTATCCACAATGCGCTTGGTTTCCCTGTAGCCGCTTTCGCCCTTGTCTTGCTGGAAGTCCTCATGAAACTGGAAATACTCCTGCTTGATGATCAGCCCGGCCATA
Organism: uncultured Enterobacteriaceae bacterium; assembly: GCA_964490145.1. Taxonomy (GTDB): domain Bacteria; phylum Pseudomonadota; class Gammaproteobacteria; order Pseudomonadales; family Pseudohongiellaceae; genus Eutrophocola. The sequence continues at coordinate 991 of CAZBBS010000062.1, read as the reverse complement.
TAGGCACCCACGGCCGGGTGGAACCCGAACTCATATGACAGCAATCCAAGCAGCAGAGCAGTCAGCAGCACCACCAGTGTGGAATGCTCACCTTTCCCAACCCCGATGAAACCACGCATGCCAAAGGATTTCAGGAAGGGGTAGACCTGAAACAGGGCAAGCTTGCTGTCGTGAGGAAAAATAATCAGTTCAAGCAGGGTGATGATGGTGAAGAACAGGACTGCCTTGATCAGTATGCCGCCAACACCGATGAGACTGATGTCCGCCTGCCCTGTAGCCATGGGGATCAGGATGGCCACTGCCGCCAGAGAGGCAATATCGTCCAGGATAGCCGAGGTCATGATCCCGGTGGCCGCACCGGAATTCTGCAACCCTTCGCTTTTCAGGGACACCATGGTCAGTGAAACAGCCGTGGCAGTCATGGCCAGACCGCAGATCATGGCCAGCTTGGGATCTTCCCAGAAATACATCACCACCAGGTAAGCTGCTGCGAACGGCGCTAAAGCCCCGAACAGGGCAATACCCCAGCTGCGCTTGATACCCTTGATGAATTTGGAAGAATCCTCTTCAAACCCCAGGGCAAACATGATGAGGATAATGCCGATTTCAGCGAAACCCCTGATGAACTCGGTGCTTTCATGGGGCAGCAAACCGACATTGACCATCAGGGAGCCAAAGGCCAGGAAAAACAGCACCGGTGTCAGCTTCGTCGGACCGGCCAACGCATAGGATACAAACACGCCGCACCAGATGATGGCCAGCTGCAACATGTCTTCCATAGTTCACGCCTCTTTATATATCAATGCTTTCATCATCCAGCCAACGGTATAAAAAGTCATTGCTTTACATCAACAGGGAGCCCGCCCCACCTTACCTTGGCAAATCCCCGGTCTCGGGTATAATACGCCGCTCTTCGGGCACCCCCCGAATTTTCTTTTATGCGGACGTGGCGGAATTGGTAGACGCGCTGGATTTAGGTTCCAGTATCGCA
>CAZBBS010000061.1:0-15724 GCA_964490145.1 uncultured Enterobacteriaceae bacterium | reverse complement strand
GGATGGCGCGGGCAATATCCTCCATGGCGCGGCGCACCAGATCGACAGCGAAAACACCCTCCTCTGGGCGGCAAAAGAGAGCCAAGTGCTGACGGGCATTGGCCTTGAAAATATCATGGCGGTTGCGATGGGCGATGCCGTCATGGTAGCGGACCGGGCGCGGGCGCAAGACGTCAAGGCCGTGGTGGCAGCACTGAAAGAAAGCGGGGTCGATCAGGCCACCAGACGTGAGCGGGAGAGCCGGCCCTGGGGCTGGTTTGAGACGATCGCGAGGGGCGAGACTTTTCATGCCAAGATCCTCCATGTTGATCCGGGCGGGCGGCTTTCGCTCCAGAGCCACCAGCACCGGTCCGAGCACTGGGTGGTGGTGAAGGGCGTAGCCAACGTGGTGCGCGGGGATGAGGAATTTGTGCTGCAGGCGAATGAGAGCATCTATATCCATGTCGGCGAGAAGCACCAGCTCCGAAACGAGGGAAGCGTTGAGCTTGAGATTATCGAGGTTCAGACAGGAAGCTATTTCGGTGAGGATGATATTGAGAGGTATGGGGATCTGTATGGGCGTGATTGATTAGATAGAGTAAAGTTCAATTTATAAAGATTGAAATTAATTCCATGTAAATTGCATTGTCCAACAAAAGAAAATTAATTTTAGAAAGTTATCAGGCATTTTATTTATTCCAACTCTAAACGACGAATTAGAAGGTTTTGGATAAAGTTATAAATATGTGAATTGGATAAGTGTATTTGAGGGAAATTGTACAAATAAATTTGTTAATCTCGGGTAATAAATTATAAGGGGCTGTACCATATAACTCGCCCATATGTTTGTTAACCCATTGTTTGACTTGTTTTAATTGCGTCTATGGTGATGGGTTGTTGAATCGCCACTCGCACTCCTTTAAAAATAGCGGAAAATGCTTGGCAGGAATACCGTTAAATTTACGCATATGCCGTTTCGCCTGGTTCCAGAAGTTCTCAATGCCGTTAATGTGGTTTTTCTTATCTGCAAACAATACTGAATGATTAATGCGGTAATGCTTAAATTCAGATACATCAAGGACATTGTATCCACGCCAGCAATCTGAATATACGATGCTATCAGGCATAATACGATCTTCTATGATAGGTATAAGCGTTTGACCTGACGCATCGGGAATGACCTGTGTGTAAACCTTACCGCCACGTTTGAGGATACCAACACAGGAACCTTGCCTGCAGCACCATGACCACGCTGACCTTTCCGGCTACCTCCAAAGTAACTCTCATCCACCTCAAATTCACCTGAAAGCACATCGTTATTTTGCGTCTCAAGGGCGATGATTTCCCGCAGACGATGAAAGTAATATGCTGCTGTTTTGAAGTTTACACCCACCAAATCAGTGGCACATCTCGCCGTCGTTCCCGCAACATAATGCTCCATCAATTTAGTCTGCTTCAATCGGCTTAATCTGCTCTTTCTCATCACTATACCTATAACTTTTACTAATTATCTGGTACAGCCCCAATTATAATTTGATTATAATATCAAATCATTTTATTTTTTGATTTCTGTTTTTCAGCCCAAAGAAATTATTAAATATTTTTCTCCAGCTATTGAAGAATTTATCCTCTGTGAATAATTCAAAATATCGCTGTCGACTAGCGGTACCCAATTTCAATATTTTGGCGTCGTCATACCATAAATCATTTATTGCTGCGGCCAAGTCTTCGGAAGAATTGGGCCTAACGGTCATGGCGCAAATCTTATCCGGGGCAACAAAATTTACACCATTTTTGAGGTCAGTATTGATGATCGGCTTGCCCTCCCTCATTGCCTCAATCTGGATAATGCCAAAGGCTTCATTGCGTGTAGTTGAGGGGAAAAGAAGGAACGCACAGCGCTTAATCAATTCCATTTTTTCCTGTTCGCTGAATGTTCTGTTAAGAAAAACAACTTGTTCAAGCCCATGTATTGCCTTAAACGCCTTCACCTCGCTGCTGCGCAGGCCATCGCCGGCGATGACTAGTGGTATTTCGGGGTTGTGCAGTGCTGATTGCAATAATATGTCGATGCCCTTGTAATTGGCCAACCTGCCAAAATAGAGCACAAACCTTTCGGGCAGGTCCATGACAAAATCCAGCTTGATCGCCTCAGGGCAGGAGAGCGGGATGGTGGTTGCCTTCTCTTTCGACGGCAGATTTAACTGCTGCTGCAATGGCGGGGACGTGGCAACCCAGCAACTTCCTGAAAAAACAATATTTCTTATAAAGCTGTAAAATGATTTTGCCCATGGGGTGATGTCAGGTATCAGATGAACGATCACAATAATTTTTTTGTTAAATATTTTCCTAAGTATGAAAATTGCAGGCCAAAGTGTTGGCATCGGCTCTTGAAAAATAATCAAGTCTACTTTTCTGCCATTTTTTATAAGTTTTGCATTTCCAAACAATCCGATGGGTGCGCCAAAAATTTTCATAATTATTTTAATAGAGAAATACTCTATATTATTTTTTTTTGTATGTGAGGAATAATTATCAAAGTATATACATTTTATTTTAGCATCAAAATCAGATAATAATTTGATTAATGAAAGTACTACAGCTTCGATTCCTCCAAAACTTTCAGGATGATAATTTGATTGAATCAATATTTTTTTTGTTTGGGATTTACATGCTTCTCCAAAATATATTTTATTTTCTAAATCCATTTTTAGTCTGTTGATTGCTGTTAAACTTTTTTGTGAGAGTATAACATAAAAAATCAATCACTTACCTTGATTAATTTTTTTCTTGGAAAAATAATTTTTCTTTGCAAATGCCAATTCAAATCATGCCCCGGTTATGTTACGGAAGATCATGAATTTTTCTTTTGGTATTCCCAATCTGCGTGACAACATTTTGATGGTTGTTTCACGCACCGCATCAATGATGCTGTCTCTCGTTACCGTAAGCCTGGTCACTATCAGGTTTGATGCCGATCTCGCCACCGTGTTTTTTGTCTTGCTGGCACTGCATACAGCAATTACCGCGCAAGATCTTGGTGTCTGCTCAGGACTGCGGATCAAGATCTCAGAACATATCCAAGCACAAAATCAGGATATGATTTTTGTGGATTATTCCTCTGTAAAAATGCTGTTTGTTGCCATTACGTTGATTTGGCTCCTTGTAGGCAGTTTTTTTTCGGCCAGTGAATGGCTGAGCCTTGACCGGCAATATCATACGATTGTCTATCTGATCATCTGGGTGTCATTAACCACCCTGTTTTCAACCGCTTCAGGCCATACGCTACTGGCGCTTGAATATCAGTTAGTTGTGGCAAAATCAAATCTTTACCGATCTCTGCTACAATTCATCTCTTTGGCCATTTTATATCTTTACCAAATCAGTTTTGAGTTTTTTCTGATGGCATATTTTGCACCGTGGATCTGGCAGATTTTTTATCAGGAATATTTCGTCAGTCAAACTTTTGACCGTTTAAACATCCCGAAAAAAACAGCAATTTTGACAAGTTTCAAGCGGGTCCCCAACCTGCTTCAATATGGACTGCAATTCTGGCTTTTGCAGCTCTGTAATATTGTTCTTGTCGGAAGCGAAATCCTCTTTATCAACAAATACGTGCACGACGAAGAGGTCCTGCTGTCAACCATCCTGGTGAAGGTGGCACATCTGGGAATAGGCTTCGTTGGCGCGATGCAACTCACCATGTGGGGGTATTTCGCGCGGCATCTTCGTAGCAAAAATCCGGAGGCCATTCTGTCGGCAACCTATTCACAACTGTTGGTTATTACCCTCATCTCACCAGTTGTAGCGCTGATATTCTATTTGATCGGCGGTGATATTATTCATCTCTGGACAGGTATTGAAATCACCGACAGCAATTATCTTTTTCTGCCGGTTGTTATATTCCTTGTCACTTCGGCATTCACCATCATCCAAAACGTCTATGTTTCGATTGGTTATTTTAAAAAGGTACTGGCACTAACAGCAGTGGTATGCCTGTTCAAAATAGGGGTGTTGACCTTGATAGATGATCGTCTGAATATTTTTGAATATGTTTTCTTTAGTTCTTTCACTATGTCGATCCTAGCGCTCTATTATTTCTTTAATTCAAAAAACAATTTATTGACGTGAACAAATAACATGCCACGCAAAATCGCCTTCATTTATCCTGTTATTGATTATTCTGGTGGGGTTGAACGTGTTTTTGCGGAAAGCCTGAAGTATTTTTCCGAAAAGGGTTGGGATACGAGGGTTTTTTGTGAAGAGATCGACCCGTCGCTTGAACAATATGCTCACCGGATAAAGAGGATTAGAAGCCTTAAGTGGTTGCCGGTGTTTTTAAATTCAATACGCTGGATTTTGTGTAGCACGCTTTATGCACTGGAGACAAAAAAGCGGGAGCCGGTGGTGGTGATCACCCCACCTACCAGCAGCCTGATTGCCGATGTCATCACAACGGGTAGCTGTCATTTCGCTTCGAAAATCGAGGATCTACACAACCGGCGTTACAGATGGGTTCTGAACCCTGTCAACTGGCTGATCATCCTGTCTGAATATATTACCTATAACTTTTCCAGCAAGATTATCGCTGTTCCATCAACCCGAACAGGGTCAGAGATAACAACTTTATTTAGCAAATCTGCATCCAAAATCATTGTGGCCCCGCTTGGCGTTGATCTTGAGATTTTCAAACCAGCGAACAAAACCATGAGTCGCCGAAACCGCGCCAATAAAGATGCCCCCCTCCAGTTATTAACTGTTGCCAATGAACTAGAACGCAAAGGCGTCCTGCTTGTCTTGGATGCGTTGAAATCACTCAAATCTCAGGGATTGCATTTCCATTATTCTATTGTTGGGCGAAATATAAAACCGCGCCATCATAGATATGTGACTGAACTTGGTCTGGATGATTGTGTTGTTTTTGAAAAGCCCGCTTTGCAAAATGATTTGAATAAATTGTATCAACGCCACGATATGTTCATTATACCGACCAGTTATGAAGCGTTTTGTCTTGTCTGTGCTGAAGCCATCTGTGCAGGCCTTCCCGTTATCTCAACTTCAGTGGGCGGGATCGAAGACTACATGGAAGATGGCCGAACCGGGCATTTCATTGAACGCAATGTTTCATCCATCGAAATGGCGCTGACATGTTTTCACCGTGACAGACAAAAAATACATGAAATGCGCCAACACTGTGCCCAGGCCAGATCTGGATTCATTTGGTCAAAAGGTCTCCGCAAACTTGAGAAAGAGATAATTTCGCAAAATCTGTGAATGCTCTTTTTACCAAATAGCCCCAACCCGACACTGCAATATAATATCGGTTCTTGTGGGGTGGAGAATTATTAGAGTAATTTCCTATAATTTTAATGTTTTATTTGTCTTGCCTAAGTATTAGCGTTATAACCTGCAAGAATATAATCCAAGCTAGGTGCGTGATAAAATGATGGGGTTTTCAGCGAAAAAAATTCTAGTGACCGGTGGCGCAGGATTTATCGGCTCGCATCTGTGCAAAGATCTGCTGAAAGACGGGCATCAGGTCATTTGTGTGGATAATTTCTACAGTTGCGACAGAAGGAATATCTTCAACCTGCTGGAAAACCCGCGATTTGAGTTGATCCGCCATGATGTGAATTTCCCTTTATATGTGGAAGTAGACGAGATTTACAATTTGGCCTGCCCTGCTTCGCCCGTGCATTACCAACGAGATCCGGTGCAAACAACAAAGACAAATGTCATCGGAGCAATCAATATGCTTGGCCTGGCAAAGCGGGTTAAGGCAAAAATTCTTCAGGCATCGACCAGCGAAGTCTATGGCGATCCACAAATTCACCCTCAGCCAGAAAGCTACTGGGGCCATGTAAATCCTTCGGGCATCAGATCCTGCTATGATGAAGGCAAGCGATGCGCGGAAACCTTGTTTTTTGATTACAACAGGCAGCATGATCTGGATATCAGGGTGGTGCGTATTTTCAATACCTATGGGCCGAAAATGCACCCCGAAGATGGCAGGGTTGTCTCCAACTTCATTGTCCAAGCATTGACGCATCAAGATATCACCATTTATGGTGACGGCTCCCAGACACGAAGCTTCCAATATGTTGATGACCTTATCATTGGAATGCGGCTCATGATGGACAATACAGAAAACTTTCTCGGACCGGTAAATCTGGGCAATCCGGGAGAGTTTTCGATCCGAGAGTTGGCAGAGCTTGTCCTTGAAGCCATTCCTGAAAGCCGTAGTAAAATGGTCTTCAAATCTCTTCCATTAGATGATCCTACACAACGCAAGCCAGATATTTCTGTTGCTGAAACAAAACTTAACTGGGTGCCAAAGACACCGCTTAAAGACGGGCTTAAAGCAACTATTGAATATTTCAAGCAAGTTATTCAAGCGAACCAATAGCGTTTCCTGTTTTTTTCCAGCCTGCATTGATTTATAAACTTTCCATACTCTACAGAAAGCTAGGGTTTTGGATATAGCATGAAAGTTCTTGTCTACTGGCATGATATTTTTCTTCCTTATTCGGAATACATCATTCGCGGATTCGAAGACCTTGAGGAAATAGATGAACTTACGGTCTGCGGCCCTGCCCAGATGGAAATTCATGAAATTTTTTCAAAAGGTCGTCATTCAGCAACACCTTTCCAAAAATCTGTGATGATCGAACTGCCTTCCTATTGTATCCGCGGCAAATGGGCAAAACTTAGCGGATTCATCAACGTAATCAGGCACCATCAACCTGATCTGATTATTGTTCTTGATGAAGCGATGTCCGTGAATGTATTCAATGCTGGCTTGGCCAACTATCTAAGTGGAAACAAGGCTAAAGTATTTTTCTACGGATTTGAAAATATTTTCCAGTCGATTCCGTTTAAATTTCTTTATGTCAATTTTTCCGCTTCATCCCTAATGACCTTCTTGAGGAAATCATTTCGCTTCATCTTTTTTGATCTTGCACTGCAACCTCTTCGAAAGTATCTCGTCCATGGCGGGCTATATTCCTATGCTGAATGCCGTGCGGTAATTGCTAAATATGGCTGGAATCCGACGATGGCTGAACAGTGGTGGGGAATAGATCTGGGAAAATTCAATATTTTTTTTGGTGCCAATACTCGCAGAAAATTACGACACTCCTGTAACATTCCACCGCAGGCAAAACTTGCCGGATTTGTAGGCAGATTCACTGAAGAAAAAGGGGTTTTTGATCTGATTGAGTTTCTCTCTTTAGCATCGGACTGGCATCTTCTGCTGGTAGGTGCTGGCGAGGCAAAAGAAGAATTACAGAAACTTGCACGTGATAAAGGTGTTCAGGACCGCGTATATATCTTGCCTCCTCAAAATCAGGGTGACTTGGCCACCATTTACCGATCACTTGACGTGCTTGTTCTGCCATCACGGACGGGCTGGTTCTGGAAAGAGCAATACGGCCGGGTTCTCGTCGAAGCCATGGCCTGTGGCGTACCAGTGGTAGGGAGCAATTCTGGCGCTATCCCCCATGTTATTGGAAATGATCAATATGTATTTGAGGAGGGTAATGTTGAAGATATCTTCAAGGCTGTTCAAAGATCAATTCAAATGACTGAGCAACAAAGAAATGAGTCAACCTTAACCGCACAAAAGGCAAAAGTTGAAACATTTGCTCGTTCTTTTTTATCTCTTTACCAAAAAACTAAAGCACATAAATAAATTCGAATAACTCATTTATGCCAATTATTGCCTATTTAATTGATTTTTTCTAAGGAGAACTAACAAAATTAGAGAAATCAGCGGAAAAAGCATTCTAGTTTCATTGATCCATCCAAAAAATAAAATTGCTATTAGTTGGGTAAAATAAAATGCGCAACCTAATCGGAGTCCTTTATCATCGGAGGATATAAATAATCTAACGAAATAAATCGTAATAACTACCAATGGGATCGCGTGTAGCAGATTATGATTAAAAAAATTTGCCCATACTAGATCGTAAATATTTACATGTATTTTGATTTGATTTCCCAAAAGCTGATTTGACAAATCCTTATGTCCATAGAAACTTTCTATAAACAAAAAATCTCTGATGAATTTTGTGTAAATAGCGCCAAAAACACACATTAAAAGAATGAGAATACTCCTCAGCTTTACCCATATAAATACTATTTCCCTAAAAAAAAATTTGGATTTATTCAACTCCCAAACATATAAAACCCCGATGGGCAGGAATAGCGCACTTTCTTTGTTCAATAATACAATTGGAAAAATGAGCAACAACCAATGAGCCCATTTATTTTCAAAAATTAAAATATATGAAGCAAAAGTAAAAAAAATAACTTCAAATATATCCCATGGATAAATCCAATAATCCTGCAAAACAATGAACAAGAAAGACCACGTGACAACCAATAAAAGTGAAATGATCTGCGATTCAAGAGACCTAAAAAGAAGGAAATAAAAAATCAAATTATGTGTGAGGATACCCAAGGCAAAGAATACATTCATTGATACTTGGAAACTTCCGAGAATCCAACTTAGTATTTGGATTGTATATGGGCCGAGCAATCTATTCTGATATGCTCGCCAATGTGGTCTACCATCAATCAACCCCTGGATTGAAGCTTGAATTTCATTCCAATTTTCAAAAGTGTGTAAATTATAGATGATATGCCAGGTAAACAGCGAAAAAATCAGTAATGAGCTGATTGAACTCAAATCTTTATGATTTTTCTTTAGCTTAAAAAAAAAATTCATTACTGTGTGATCCTTGTGTATACGTTCCTCGGAATAATTATTTGTATTACCCCCTTTAACGGAAGCGTTTTCTTATCCGTTGAAGGATATACTACCCTGAAATTCTTTCCACTCCGAGCACTAAAGATGCTAGGGTTCGGTGAAAAAAACTTTAGTGTTTGAAAGTTTGCAGGACTTTGGTTTTATATTTTTACGTCCTCTGATTAAGCGGTAATTTTAATGTTAACACAATATGCAAGAAGAGATCCAAGGGCATTACTGCGGCTGCTTTTGAACGATGTCTTTTTGTGGGCATTGGGGAAAGCTGTAGCCAACCCACCACCATCCATCCCACCAAAGAGAATTTTAATCGCCAATCCGGCTCATTTGGGTGATGCCATAATTACGCTGGCAACAATCAATACAATCAAAAGTTATTGGCCAGATACAGAGATTGATGTGCTCTGCGGCTCATGGTCAAATATCATTTTTTCAGACCATCCATCGATTGCGGATACTTATGCTATTGATTTTCCCGAATTGAATAGATCACCCCATTCTCTGTGGCATAAAAAAGACCAGTTTAATGCTTCAAAAGAGAAAACTCTTTCAGCTATTTATTTAAAAAACTACGATATCATCGCTATTGCTTATCTTTATGAACCGAGTTGCATTCCTTTTCTGCGGCAGATTTTCCCAAAAACTTATATGATCGGGTTCGATTCCGCCGGTCATAGTGCGTTGCTCGACCATAAGACAGGCCCTGATTTTGAGCGTCACGAAGTGATTAATCAGTTATCCCTGTTCTCCCCATGGATTACTATAAATCCTGACCCTTACCATCATTCGGCCCATTTGCCGCGTGCTATCCGACCGGCCGTTCTGGATCAACTCAACAGCAGTCCATATATCGTTATTCACCCAGGAACAGGTAATCCAGCTAAGGAATGGCCGATAACGCACTGGAACAGACTTCTTCAAAATCTGAAAGAAAGAAATTACGGCATAGTTTTAACCGGCCAGGGCGCACGAGAAGAACAAATTGCTACCGCACTAGATCATGACAACATTGATGTTAATCTTGTCGGCAAATTGTCATTCCAGGAATTTACGGTTACCATCGCTGAGGCCTTGTATATCATTACGGTTGACTCCGTCTCTGCACATGTTGCGGCCTCATCTGAAACACCCGGTATCGTCATTTCGACCGGCATTGCCAATATCAACTCCTGGCATCCACTATACCGGGGAATTAAGACTCTGACATTGCCCATGCCGTGCTCACCCTGCCACACCCGTCCCTGTTCATCCCGCCCCTGTATTACACAAATCACCCCTGAAAGAGTGATGCAATCCTTTTTGGAACATTGTTAAAAATGAGAATCTTGTTCATCAAACTCGGCGGTATTGGTGATGTCATCCAGGCAGCGGCGGCGGTAAATGCATTTCGGCTGAAACATCCAGATACCCATCTTGAATGGGTGGTCGGCAAAGGTGTTGCAGCGCTTCTTTCGGATATGCGTGTCGCGGACCGTATTCACGCCATTGATGACTCGGTTTTGATTCAAGGTCGCCCGATACACCGGGTATGGGCTCTGATTAAACTAGCGTGCTTTTTATCTCTACAAGGTCGTTTTGATGAGGTTGTCATCGGCTATAATGACTGGCGATACCGCCTGATTCCTGTACTGGTTCGACGTGGTAAAACCAGATATTTTTCCAACCGTGCCAAAAGGCCTTCCCCACTGCAGCACCGGAACAGGGTTTTTGAATATTTCCATTTGTTGGCAAATGAGGAATCCCAAACCCTTGATATCCCCGGCGCGATGGCTAGGCTTGGGGAGAATTTATTTAGGTCTTTGCCTCCGCTTACGCGTGAACTAAACCAAGATTATGTGCTGCTAGTACCTGGTGGTGCTAAAAACCTTATTAGCGATGATGCCTTGCGGCGTTGGCCACTCGAAAATTACCAGTCTATGGCCCAATGGTGCATTGACCGGAAGCTCAAGGTCATCATCGCCGGCGGCAAAGATGATCAGTGGGTATGTGATACTTTTAACGGCATGAAGGTGGATGACCTAGTTGGCAAGACGGAACTTACCGAGTTATGGTCGATCATGAATAGGGCCAAGTTGGTCGTGACCCATGATACCGGACCCTTGCATATGGCGCTCGCGGGCAAAGCGCCGGTGATCGCGATCTTCGGCCCGACCCCCAGTCAGGCGATCATCCCTGCCGGGCGCAATCATACAATTGCTCTTCAAGCGCTGCATAAAGTGCCCTGCGCTCCCTGCTACAGCGGTAAAAATTATGCTCCATGCGGAAGGCCCTTATGCATGGAAGCTGTTACACTTGGAGATGTTATGGCTACTGCGGAAATTTTAATTGGAAATTAAAGGAAGGGGTTTATTAATATTTTTTATTGTATTTAGAACATGTAATTCATTCTTTTGAGCCTTGTGCTTGATTTCATTGATTTTTACGCTATTCTAGCGGATATTTTTTAGGACGATTTTTCCACAACAATTTTATTCTCTTTAGAAAAAAGGAGTTTTTATGATAACTACATCCAATTTTGAATTGGTTTCAATTGTCGTAACTACTAAGAATGAAGAAAAAAACATAGCCAATTGCCTTCAGAGTTTAAGATTGCAGACATATCAAAATATAGAAATTCTAGTTGTGGACAATTACTCTTCCGACAACACTAAAGCTATAGCTTTGTTATTTACAGATAAAGTCTTTGACAAAGGACCAGAACGCTCAGCACAACGCAATTATGGAATGTTGGACAAAGCTTCTGGAGATTTTCTAATGTATGTTGACGCCGATATGCTTTTGAGCCCAAATTTAGTCGAAAGTTGTGTGAATCACATAAAGGTCCATGACTGTGATGCTCTTCACATACCAGAAAGAATTTTAGGGTGTTCATTTATTTGTAAAGTTAGAGATTTTGAAAGGAGTTTTTATGATGGCACTAGTATTGATGGAGCCCGTTTCTTTAAGTCTTCTTCCTTTAAAACTGTAGGGGGATTTGATGAACGACTATTTATAGAGGGAAGTGGTGAAGACTGGGATATTGACAAAAAGATCAAGGAAATAGGTCAAATAAATATTTTAGATAAAAACTTAGTAGCACAATCAAACTCAAATTGGCCATTGTGGGGGTTTATAAAAAAACATTGTGTTCATTGTGACTATGATTATGCCGGGATATATCATAATGAGTCAAACTTCAACCTTCGGATGTATTTAAGAAAAAAACTCTATTATACAAAAGGATTTAGTGGATATATAAAAAAATGGGGAGATCATGACCCTGACATAAAGAGGCAGTTTAGTCTTTCTTATAGATTTTTTATTGTATTTTTTGAAAATGGAAAATGGAAAAGATTAGTTTCAAAACCAAACTTAACCATTGGAATGTATTTTTTAAGATTTACAGTTGGGCTAATGTTTATAATTAATACACTCAAAAAAGATTGAACACAAAAGTTTTATGAAAATAATTAAGTCAATGACCCACTCAAAAGATCTTGCAGACCTTCTTTCAGGTGGTTTTGTATTGACCTTAGCGACAATTATTGGCGGTGCTCTAGGCTATGTCTTTCAAATGCTTATGGCTAGTAAGCTTTCTCAATCAGACTTTTCACAATTAAGTGCACTTACTTCTCTTGGATTTATTCTTTCTGCACCGATCTTAACTTTTACGCAAATTATAGCTAGAAATGCTTCATCTTTATGCGAAAACTCAGCTGAAATGAATGATTTATTGAGCACTTCTTTTTCCCAAATTTCTGTATTTAATGCCATTATATCCCTTATCTTTTTTTTGAATATAAATACAATTGCCCATTATTTGGATATAAAGAATTTCAATACACTTTATTTATTTGTCTTTTTTCTTCTCATTACTACCTTCACTTCACTTAATTTAGCTATATTCCAAGCTTTAAGAAAATTTGCATTTTTGGCTTTTCTAAATGTTGGGGGGGTAATACTTAAAATTATTTTGAGTTTATATGCCCTTTCATTAGGATTTGAGCTAATTGGAATTGTATCAGCAATCTTTATTTCATCATTATGTTTTTGGATACTTGGACTTTTAATTTTAAATCATAAGTTTGGTAATTTTTTTCATTTGAAATTTACCTCTATTAACTTTCACTCAATTAAGTCGTCTGGCTCAGTCTTGATAGCCAATGTTTGTTTTCAAATAATGACACAGTTCGATGTAATAATTGTAAACTATTTATTTAATGAACGTGAGGCAGCAACATATATCGCCGCGTCTATACTTTCCAAAGCAATATTGTATTTACCAGGCGGTTTAGTTCTCGCGATGTTTCCAATTGTTGCAACTCAAAATAAAGATTTTCACGCAAGCATACATATTTTGATTAAAACATCTTTTTTAGCCTTATTTTTTTGTGGAAGTTTGGCCTTTGCACTCTGGTTTTTATCTCCATATATAGTCTCATATTTTTTAGGAAGTGATTTTGAAGGGTTATCAGACCTAGTAGGTCCAGTCTCAATCGCTTTTCTACCACTAGCATTAATTTTAATATCTGAACATTATGCAATTGCGATGAAAAAGGTTGTTTTTGCTTGGGTATTTATTGGTTTAGCTCCAATCCAAATTATTACAATGATGATTTTCAATGATGAAATTATTAATTTAGCTATTTGCATTGGTTTTTTTGGATTTTTGTCTTTGATTATAGGTTATGGGTATATCTTTATTAAGATAAGGAATTAATCGTCTAATCCAATGTATTAATTTTTGGATTAATATAAGAAATGTAGTTTTCATTTTCTAAGACCTTATGAAACTGGCTTTCTAGTTCTTTTTTTGCATTTATATACCGTATATTATAAATTTTTTCTTCTGAATTTGACCCGGCAGTCATTATTGAGTTTTTTCTAATTACTATGAGGTCTGCGTTATGCCAATTATCAGTTGGAAAGATATTTATGCTTTTGGAGCTGCGCAGTAGTGTTGGTGAGAAACTATCGTTCGTTATTTCTACAGTCATAATAGATAAATTATTCTTAATTTCTGCAAGTTTTTCAAAAAATTCATTATTATTTGAATCAAAATATTTTGATAAATTAAATGCCCCTGCACTTTTTAAAGTGTAAAAGTTTATTGAAATAGGGCTTGGACTATGCGCTATAGAAAAGCTTGTGCAAACCCAAAAAACAATAGCAAGCAATTTTTTTGAAAAACATTCTGTATAAATAATTCGAACTTTATTTAGTGAGTGCATAAGTCCTACTAGACTAACACCCAAGATTCCAACAGTGTAATGCCCTTCAACAGAATAGTGGAGTAGCTCTTGTGATAATAAAATCTTCGCTAAATCAGGTACTGATACCAAAATTATAGGCCAAGCTAAAAGTGGCAAAAAACAAAATATGCCAAAAACAAAAAATAAAAAGAAAATTTTTCTTAATTCAAATAAGTTCTTAATTAATTCTGAAAAAGAAGCATCTTTAATCCAAAAGTAGGGTGAATTTTGGCTTAACAAGTTTTGCCCGCTGCTATAAGAGCCAAAATGAGGTAACCAGATAAAAAGAAGTACAATAAACATAAAAGAAAAGAAGAACAGATTTAAATATCCTGTTAATGAAGTTCTATGCGTTAAAATTTGGTAACATGAGAAACCTATAATTAGTGGTATCCACTGTTCCCCACATATAGCAATTCCCAACATTACTAAGAAAGTTGCAAATATTTTTTTATTGGAATCGAAATAAAAAGCCCAGATTATTAACGGTAATACTACATGATCAGGCACAAACCCTAAAATATCATTAAATTGTGTCAGAGGGTTTAGTAAAAGTAGAATCGGAATAGTATATGTGTGAATTCTATTTCCAAAATACTTCCGCGCTAATAAAAAAGCAGGAATTACAGCACTTGTAATCATTAAGGTTTGAATAATGTATAAAATATGTGGTGAGTCAAAAATAGCGTTAATAAAACTGAATAGTAATAAAACAGGCTGAAAATGCCCATCTGTAGTTGCTATTTTAATTGCATCTAGGGTAGGACTATCACTTAACTTCTGAATACGGGATAAATAAAAACCTGAGTCAAAAAATTCGTATTGATGACTATTTAATTTTAAAAATTTTAGGAATGTAACTATCAATATATAAAATAAAGTACAAATAAATAAAAAATATTTTGATTGAATAAAATTTATCTGTTTTTGATTTATCAATTTAATTAAGTTTTTTTTATATAAAATAACTAAAATTAGACTCATAGTTAATGGAATAAGTATAAATCTAAAAAAAACAGCAATCAATTTAGGGATATTAATTAAAACACCTACAACATACTGTGTAGCAAATGAAATTAATATGAAAAGTAAACTCGCATAAATTATGTTAAATTTATTCTGTCTTTGTTCATTTTTTTTTTCAGAATTCATATTCTTTTCATAAATTAGAGACATAAATATTTAACATTCATTGCTTTTACTTTATTTTCATCAAAAGCAGATTTAACGTCAAATAAAGCACCTTCTTCATGCAAAAGTTCACATATTTTTTCAACCCCAATATCGAGGTATTCCTGATGCGGCACAGAAACCAAAACCAAGTGATTTTGATTAGCAATCTCATTCCACGCAGTTAGAGAAATTTCTGGGCAATTTTGATCTTTAGACATTTCTAATAAAGGGTCGTTAGCTGTGACATTAACACCTTTTTCGGTTAATAATTGAATTAAATCTATAGATTTTGAATTTCTTATATCTGCACAATTTTCTTTAAATGTTACTCCAAGAATAATAACATTGAAATTCTCATTCATTAGACCTTTACTCTGGCCAAATTGAATTACCTTTTCTGCAACAATTGCCGGCATAGATTCGTTTCGTTCACGTGCTCTTTTAATTAAACTTACATCGATCCCAATTTCGACGGATTTTTCTATGAAATAGTAGGGATCAACAGCTATACAATGCCCACCTACAAGACCAGGCACAAACGGCAGGAAGTTCCATTTCGTGTTCGCTGCATCTA